>CAMKYP010000505.1 GCA_946477505.1 uncultured Dechloromonas sp.
ATCCCAATCGGCCTTGGTCATTTTCTTGAAGGTCATGTCGCGGGTAATGCCGGCGTTGTTGACCAGCACATCGACCGGCCCGACTTCACGGGTAACTATATCGACGCAGGCCTTGGCCGAATCGAAATCGGTCACGTCACACGGGTAGGCCTTGAAGCCGTAGCCCATGTTGTTCATACCCTTGAGCCAGCCATCCACCTTGGCATTGCCCGGCGAATACGTCGTCACGACCTTGTAGCCCAGCGCCGCCATCTTGATGCAGATGGCCTCGCCCAGTCCGCCCATACCGCCAGTAATCAGTGCAACTCGGGACATTTTCATCTCCTCGGGAAGTTCTTATACCGCGCGTTCCTTGACATAACGTCCGGGTGCCGGCTCGATGGCCTTGTATTTGGCATTACCCGGTTTGCGCGGCGCCCGCTGTTCTCCCGACAACGGTTTCAACCAGCCGGCCCAGTCGGCCCACCAGCTTCCCTTCTTTTCTTCTGCTGCAGCCAGCCAACCATCGGCCTCGAGATTCACGTTGTCGTTGACCCAATAGCTGCGCTTGTTCTTGCTGACCGGATTGATCACGCCGGCGATGTGACCGGAGGCTCCGAGCACGAAGCGAACCTTGCCGCTCAGCAGGCGCGTGCTCTGGTAGGCCGATTGCCACGGCACGATATGATCCTCGCGAGTAGCCAGCAGGTAGACCGGCATGTCGAGCTTGCCCAGATCGACCTGCTCGCCGCACATGGTCAGCTTGCCCGGTATGCGCAGGTTGTTTTCCAGATACATGTTGCGCATGTACCAGGCGGCGAACGGCCCCGGCAGGTTGGTCGAATCGGAATTCCAGTACAGCAGGTCGAAAGCCTGCGGCTTCTGCCCCTTCAGGTAATTGCCGGTGACGTAGTTCCAGACCAGGTCGTTGGCGCGCAGGAAGGAGAAGGTATTCTGCAAGTCGCGGGCTGGCAGCAGCCCGCCCTTGCCGATTGTCGCCTCGCGCGTCGTCACACCCTGCTCGTCGATGAACAAACCGATTTCGCCGGTATCGGAAAAATCGAGCAGCGTGGTCAGCAAGGTCAGCGAAGCCACCGGACTTTCGCCACGCGCCTTGAGCACGGCCAGCGCCGACGTCAGAATGGTGCCTCCGACACAGAAGCCGAGGGCGTTGACCTGCTTGACCTTGGTGATTTCCCGGACCACCTGCAATGCGGCGATCGGACCGTTTTCGAGATAGTCGTCCCAGCCAAGATGGCCCTGCGCTTCCGTCGGATTGCGCCAGGAAATGAGAAAGACCGTGTTGCCCTGCTCAACCGCGTAGCGGATCAGCGAATTGTCCGGCTGCAGGTCCATGATGTAGAACTTGTTGATGCACGGCGGCACCATGAGCAGCGGACGCGTCCCCACCTTGGGGGTCAGCGGCGCATACTGGATCAGTTGCATCACATCGTTTTCAAAGACCACCGCACCTGCCGTGGTGGCGATGTTCCTGCCCACCTCAAACACCGACTCGTCGGTCATCGAAATACGGCCTTTTTCGAAGTCCTTGATCAAATTGTTGATGCCGTCCGTGATGCTCTGCCCCTTGGTCTCGACGGCCAGTTTGATGAACTCGGGATTGGTCGCAGCGAAGTTCGACGGCGCCATGGCATCGGCCATCTGGCGTGCGAGGAAGCGCATGCGCTCCCTGGCCTTGTCATCCTGGGCCGGAATCACCTCGACCATCTGTTTCAGGTATTGGGTATTGAGCAGATAGGCCTGATGCAGGTAATCGTAGATCGGGCTTTCCTTCCACTCCGGCGCAGAAAAGCGCCGATCGCCGGGCTCCGGCGTCACCTTGAAGGCGGGTTCCTGGCCCTGTTGCTTGGCGAGTACGGATTGCCACAGCGACATCTGTTGGTCCATGAACTGTTTCTGCAGCGCAGTAAGTGCCTGCGGGTCGGCAACCGGCGGTGGCATGGCTGCTGACTGGCCGCCCGACTTGCCAAGATAATCCATGAACTGCTGCATCATGTTCTGGCCTGCCTGCATGAACTGCGCGGCAGAACCCATGAAAGCGTCGTTGTTGTTCGATCCCTGCGCCATGGGAAATCTCGTATCTGTAGTTTCGGGGCTGGAGCCTTTGGATTCTCCATACCCGCTTCGGCGCTGTCAATGCATTTGGATGCATAATTCCGGCGTCGTGGATACCCCCGCGCCGTACATTGTTGCAACCAGCCGGACTCTTGAAATGATTTACTTGCCTAGCCGCGCCCCAAAGCCATGTCGCTCGTATTGATCATCGTCATCGGGTGGCTCTATGTCACCGTTCTGGTTGCCGCCAACGAGCCAACCATCATTTCCGGAATCATCTCGTTCCTGTTCTATGGCGCACTACCCTGTGGCCTGCTGCTGTACTTTGCCGGATCGCGGGTGCGCCGTGAACGCCAGCTTTTCAAGGAGATGATGGCGGAGAAGAAACGCCGGGAGGCGGAGAACTAGGACTGCCTGGCCGCCCCCACCGGCCCAGCCTCGGCTACTCGCCGACCAGCGCCCTGACCAGCACGATGGACCCGATGCCCGCTCCGATCAGCAGAACCTGCTGCAGGGTTGCCTTCAGTTCCGTGCGTTTGTGCAGCCCCGGTATCAGGTCGGCGACCGCGACATAGATCATGCTGGCCGCAGCCAGTCCAAGCAGGGTCGGAATCCATTCCGTCAGTTCCGAAAGGGCGAAATAAGCCAGCATGGCACCGGCCAGTGTTGCCAGACTGGACAACAGGTTGAAGGCCAGCGCCTTGAGCCTGCTGTAGCCGGAATGCAGCAAAATCAGGTAATCGCCGACCTCCTGCGGAATTTCGTGGGCGATGATGGCGAGGGCGGTGACAATCCCGAGTTCGGTGTTTTCCAGAAAAGCCGCGGCAATGAGGATGCCGTCCACGAAATTGTGG
>CAMKYP010000506.1 GCA_946477505.1 uncultured Dechloromonas sp.
ACCCCCTTGTCGAGCGGCAATCCGGACACCAAGGCCGCCCGCGTACTGGGTCGGCCATGGATACGGGTCAGTTCGACCAGGCAATCCAGCAGCGGATCATGATGCAGAATGTCTTCCCGCAATCCTGTCGCCCCAATCCCTGCAGACCTGCTTGTATCCTCGCTCATGCCGCTCCCATATCGTTTTCGCGATTCTAGCGTGGCTTCGTGCAACAAACCCAAAGAAATGTAAAAAGGCGGCCGTAGCCGCCTTTTCCTAGAGGCGAAAGGAATCAGGCCATCAACGGCACGATCAGCAGCGCAACCAGGTTGATGATCTTGATTAGCGGGTTGACAGCCGGTCCCGCTGTATCCTTGTACGGATCGCCGACGGTATCGCCGGTCACCGCAGCCTTGTGCGCATCCGAGCCCTTGCCACCGAAATGGCCGTCCTCGATGTACTTCTTGGCGTTGTCCCATGCGCCGCCGCCCGTCGTCATCGAAATGGCGACGAACAGGCCAGTGACGATGGTTCCCACCAGCAGACCGCCCAGCGCCTGCGGGCCAAGCGCCAACCCGACCACGATGGGTACGGCGACTGGGAGGATCGACGGAATCATCATTTCCTTGATGGCCGCCACGGTCAGCATGTCGACAGCGCGGGAATAGTCCGGCTTGGCCGTGCCTTCCATGATGCCCGGGATTTCCTTGAACTGGCGGCGCACCTCCAGAACCACGGCGCCGGCCGAACGACCGACCGCCTCCATGGCCATGGCACCGAACAGGTAAGGAATCAGGCCGCCGATGAACAGGCCGATGATCACCATGTGGTTCGACAGATCGAAGGTAATGCCGGTGAGGCCGGCCGCTTCCAAACCGTGCGTGTAGTCGGCGAAGAGCACCAGCGCGGCCAGGCCGGCCGAACCGATGGCGTAGCCCTTGGTCACCGCCTTGGTGGTGTTGCCGACCGCATCGAGCGGATCGGTCACGTTGCGAACCTCCTTCGGCAGTTCGGCCATTTCGGCAATACCACCGGCGTTGTCGGTAATCGGGCCGTAGGCGTCGAGGGCGACGACGATACCGGCCATCGACAGCATGGAGGTCGCCGCGATGGCGATACCGAACAGGCCACCCATGGCGTAGGCCGCATAGATAGCGATACAGACCGACAGTACCGGCAGCGCGCAAGCCTTCATCGAAACGCCAATGCCGGCGATGATATTGGTCGCGTGGCCAGTCTGGCAGGACGAGGCCACATGCTTGACCGGAGCATAATCGGTACCCGTGTAGTACTCCGTGATCCAGACCAGCGCGGCGGTCAGCACCAGGCCGACCACCGAGCAACCGAACATCGACGCCGTGGTGATCTTGGCCGCCGCATCGCCTGCGCCAATCAGCCAGGAAGTGATCGGGTAGTAAGCGACCAGCGCCAGCACACCGGCGACGATCAGACCACGGTACAGCGCTGCCATGATCTTGCCGCCTTCGGTCGCCTTGACGAACATGCAGCCGACGATGGATGCGATGATCGACACGCCGCCCAAGGCCAGCGGATAGAGAACCAGATTTTCGCCCAGGCCGGCGAATTGCTTGATGGTCAGCGCCGCGAGGACCATGGTGGCGACGACGGTCACCGCATAGGTCTCGAACAGGTCGGCTGCCATGCCGGCGCAGTCGCCGACGTTGTCGCCGACGTTATCGGCGATGACCGCCGGGTTGCGCGGATCGTCTTCCGGAATACCGGCCTCGACCTTGCCCACCAGATCGGCGCCGACGTCGGCTCCCTTGGTGAAGATGCCACCGCCGAGACGGGCGAAAATCGAAATCAGCGAGGAGCCGAAAGCCAGGCCGACCAGCGGCTCGATGACATGGTGCAGATCGGCGCCCCCGACGGTCGACTTAAGGAAGGCATAGTAGCCGGCCACACCGAGCAGCCCCAGACCGACCACCAGCATGCCGGTAATCGCGCCACCCTTGAAGGCGACGGCCAGGGCCGGGGCAATGCCGCCCCGCGCCGCTTCGGCGGTGCGCACATTGGCGCGAACGGAGACATTCATGCCGATGAACCCGGCTGCGCCGGAGAGCACGGCGCCGATCAGGAAGCCGAATGCAGTGAGCCACCCCAGCTTGGGCACCAAGCCGATGACGAGGAAGAGGATGACACCAACAATCGCGATGGTCTTGTACTGTCGGCTGAGGTAGGCCGCCGCCCCCTCCTGGACCGCCTTGGCGATTTGCTGCATGCGCTCGTTGCCGGCCGGCAACGCGAGGATCTGTTGGCTGGAGATCCAGCCATACAGAACTGCCAACACGGCGCATCCGAGCGCCAGTAACAACGCTGTACTCATTACTCTCCCCTCCGTGGCTTACAAAAAAATCAAACGGCGTATGCCTCCAGCTTCTTCGGCACGGCCATGTTCTTCAAGCGGATGTAATCCGGCAAGCCGTCGCGGTACGGTGGCGGCTCTTCCCCGGCGATCAAGGGCTGCAGGTAGGTGCGGCAGGCCTCGGTAATGTGGAACCCGTCCGGCGATATGAACTCCGGCGGCATCTTGCGTTCGACGTTGGCAATCTCGGCCAGCGGCGCATCGCCAATCTGCCAACGATATGGCTTGTCAGCCAGACGCTCGACCGTCGCCATCACAGCGTTCTTGCCCTGCAAGGCCAGTTGGACGGCAGCGACGCCGAGGGCATGCGCCTGCTCGATGTCGGTCTTCGACGCGAGGTGGCGGGCCGAACGCTGCAGGTAGTCTGCCAGCGCCCAATGGTATTTATAGCCGAGCTTGTCCTTGATCAGTTGCGCAACGACCTGCCCGACGCCACCCAGTTGCGAGTGCCCGAAGGCGTCCTTGGTGCCGGACTCGGCGATCAGCTTGCCATCGACATCGGACAGGCCTTCGGAAACGGCGACCGTGCAGTACCCGTATTG
>CAMKYP010000507.1 GCA_946477505.1 uncultured Dechloromonas sp.
GTTCGATTGGCAAGTAGATGAGCGTCGCATCATCCTCCGCCGCGCCCAACGGACGCAGGTGCAACGTATCGTCCGAAGATTGCGGCAAGACAATCCATTCGCGGCCACGAGCCGAGACAAGGCTACCGGGTTGAAACGAGGTTTGCTGCATCATGCGTTATTTCCTGTGCCATTTCCTGCGCCGAACAGGTCGGCATGTGCTTTGAAGATGCCAGCCCAAGCATCAATTTCCTTAGGGAAGCGAACAACGTAATAGCCACCTGCTTCCAGGCAAGCATTGATGGATTGGTCCTTGCCAGCCTGCGCCGGCGCTTCATGGTGGGGGCCATCAATGAATATGGCAGCCTTCCAGTCGGCGTAGTAAAAATCGGCGGTTGTCTGGCAGCGTTCAATCGTGTGCTGCCCAGAATCGGGCGCGCGATAGCCGTTGGCCTGCACGAAATCCAGCCAGGCTTGCTCCAACGAACTGCCAGCAATGCGTTGGAGTTCGCCCTGCTGCTGCTCGGGAGTACGGCCAAAGCTGCCAACCTCGCCGTGGGAACGTGTCAATTGACAAAGAATATCCAGCGCCTTGCCTTCGTTGTCCGCATCCTGGCGGTCGATGTGAAGGTGGTCCGGCTGGTTGTAGTACGAGAGCAGGCATTTGTAGCAGCCAGCTTCGCAGATAGGCTGGCCATTCGGCCCTAGGTCATCAGTTAGGTGGGCCTGCTCCCAGCGTCCATTGGCTGGCCGCTGGTAATGCATGATGGACAGCGCTTCAGCGGCTACCTGGGCGAGCGCGTCAGGTTCCGTGGCAATACGAGTGAGCACACCCGCACCGCCCTCGGCCGACTCGTAGAACAAGATGGCGCGACGCAGGTCGGCTTTAGGGAGCGGCTCGGCCATCAATTCGCTCTCCTCGAGCTGGTAGACCGCTTCGATGCCGCGCTTGAGCGCGTACTGCAAGGTCGCCATGGTCTTGATGTCTAGCTCTTCAAGCGGACGCACGATGAGCACGTTGCGGCGGTCCTCCACGTAGGGAACGATGCGCTGCGGTGGCGTCTTATCAGGAGGCGTTTCCGGGTCTGGCTCGCCAGCTTCTTCAGCCCCGCCCATCCAATGGCCTGTCACCGGGTTAATCATGAAACCGAGCAAGCTCTTTTCCTTACGGCGCCGCCAACCCAGATTCATGCGCCAGACGGTGGCGGCTGAGCCATATTGCAACTCCAGCACCGGGGTGTCGCCGTCCTTCAGGAGCGCATGCATCACCTGGAGCTTGCCATCCTGCTCGCCGAACTGAATGGTGGTCTGCATCTCATAGCCTTGGCGCACCCGCTCTTCCTCATTGGCTGTGATGCGTTCCGCCCGCTTAGTGGATACGTTCTCGATGCGGTAAAGATTCTGAACGGCCACGGCATCAGCAAGTGGCGCATTGCAGGAAACACAGCGGTCAGCATCGCGCTGATTGCGGAAATGGCCGTAGCCGCAGACCGGGCAGATACGCGCCACATCGGTCGTGAGTTTGGCACCGATGGAAACCTGGTCATCCGAGCCGACGGAGAGCATGGCTCGGGTGACTCGATACTGACTGCCCTCGTGATAGAGGAGGCTGTAGGGGCCGAACTCCGACAGCGCCAGGAAGCGCGGACGGGAGAGGAAATTCTCGCGACCAATCTTGCCCTTTCGTGCCGGAATGTAGGCCATCAGCGGTAGGCGCGGGAAGTTGTAGCCGGGCAGAAAACCTTGGCTGGCCAGATAGCGGTACGTGTAGAAGTCCGAATTGGCCGAGCCGGATTCCTGGAGCAACAGGGACTGCTGCCGGAAAGCCTCGTCGTGACGCTGTTTGGCATCGCGCCGGTCGCGTTCGCTGGCCGCCGGGTTGTTCATGACCTTCTGGTTGATTTCCATCTGCCGCTTGGTGGCGGCGAAGAGGTCGCGCCAGCGGTCGAGCGCCTTGTCGAAGGAGGTAAAGGCCTGGCGGAAGACCTGCTCGGCAAAGTGCTCTGTGTACCAAGGCGCTTTCTGTGGAGTCAGTTCCCCGGACAGCATAGATAGGATACGCAGCCCTCGGACATGAGCCCGCTTCTGGGGCCCATCAGCATCCATCTGCTGTTTGTACTCGTCGGTCAGCGGTGCCGCCGGGTCGTTCATGTCGAGCAGGCCGCGCACGCTGTTGTCGAGTTTTTTCCCCGTCTCCGCCAGCCAGACCGCATGCAGGTGGCTCTGTATAAGTTCGCGGTTTGCCAGGTCTAGTGTGGGCGGATTCACTTGGCCATGAACCATTCGTACTGGGGCACGGAAGAAATACTGGTCATGCGGCGACTGGGCAGCGCAATAGCTAATGACCAGCGCCGGCTGCCCGGCACGACCTGCACGACCACTGCGCTGGGCATAGTTAGCCGGTGTCGGCGGGACGTTACGCAGATAGACCGTATTGAGCGACGAGATGTCGACCCCGAGTTCCATCGTGGGCGAGCAGAACAGAACCGGCAGCCACTCCAAGGGCTTGCCTTTCGCAGTCAGCCAGTCGGCCTTGTCTTTTGGCGTGAAGCGGAAACGGGCCTCGCGCTCCAGGCGGTCGTCTTGCTCGACCTGCGCTGTATGTTCCCGAGCCTCGAAGTCGTAGAGACGATGAACTGGATTGGCGAGCAAGCCGGCGATATTGCCGTAGAGACTGCGGAAGAAGGCGTTGTCATCAGCGCCTCGTTTGCTTTGCCCGTCCCCAACGGTCCAAAGCAGGCTGGTGCCGTTCAACTGATACCCAGTCATGCCGAATTCTGTTTCTTCGGCCACGACCAGTCCATAAGATTTAGCGGCCTTGAGCAGTGCTCGGACGATTTCCTCGTAATGCTCGTCCTTGATTTTGGCGGCGTGGGGGTTGTCGCTGCCATCCAATTCCCGCCAGACACTGCTCTTCTTGATGTCC
>CAMKYP010000508.1 GCA_946477505.1 uncultured Dechloromonas sp.
TAGCACAAGGCCTGCAAGGATTGCAGCAGGTTCTTCACATCGTGCGTCACCCGCGCCCCGGTCTCGTAGATGGCCTGCACATAGCCCAGACGTTGGAGTTGCAGGCTCTGGCGCTTGACCAGATAGAACTCGACAGCAAGCCGCAGCAGCCACTCGACATGCCAATGCAATGCCGGCGAGGGCAAATGGCGAAAGAATACCGTCAGTTTCACATCGCCGGCATGCGTGTCATGCGTAAACAATGACGTCTCACCGACGGAGCGCTTCCCGGTTCCCGCCTCCCAAGCGGCGCCAAGAACCCAAGGGGTTTCTGCCAGTCGCCGCATCGCCGCCGCCAGGAAAATCTCGGGGTCGGGGTTCCGTTCGCTCTCCTGCGACAAGTGCACCAACCACTGCTCCAATGGCATCCCCAAGGACAGGAGATAGTGCGAAATGGCCGATCCGATGCCGGAAAAACCACCGCGCGGATTCCACGCCCAAGCCACCACCAGCAAGGCAGCAGCCACCGTCATTGAAGTCTTGAACAGGGATTCGATGTACCCCGTGCCGCCAATCGGCATGTAGGCCAACGCCCCGAGTACCAGCACCGCCAGGACGAGGAAAACCAGGATTCCGTAAAACAGGTCGAACGCTACTCCTGACTTGCGCAAAGGGGAGCGCGCCGGGAAAAGCAGCAAGATGGGCAAGGCTATCGGCATCAATACGGAAAGCGCATTGCGCAGCCCCGAGTCGACCTGTGCGGCAGGAGAAATCTCCGGCACGATCCCCAGCATGGTCAGCGCAATCAGGTATCCGAAAGCCAGCAGATAGCCGGCACGCTCGCCCCGCTGCACGGACTCCATCACCCGCCCGCCGATCGATGCGGCAAGGGCGCCCGACCAGATCAGAAGCAGCCATGGCCCAAGCAACCAAGTCGAGGCCAGGGCTGCGCCAATCAAGGCAAGACCCTGTCGCCCGTTTATGCGTTGCTCACCGTCAACGAAGGGCTGCCAGATCAGGAAGAGTCCCAAGGCGACCAGCCACAGCAGACGCACGGCCGGCACCTGCCAGCCGCCGAAGGCCAGGGCGTGCAGCATCAACAGATGTCCCGCCAGCAGCAGATGAGGCCTGTCCGCCAGCCGATTTATCAATTGCCGCCCCAATTCAGCGTTCATCTTTTCGACACACCGTCCATTTTTCGACACCCTCGGCCGATATTCATGCGGCCAATATCAATTTTAGGCCCAAAGTCTTAGGCACATAAATTGCATAGATCACATGAGAGTTAAATTCGGAGCATGCCATGAAAAACCATCAAAAAGGCTTCACCCTCGTCGAAATCGCCATCGTACTGGTCATTATCGGCCTGCTGCTGGGCGGTGTATTGAAGGGGCAGGAGTTGATAACGCAAGCCAAGATCAAGAATGTTGCAAATGACCTGAATGGCATGGCTGCCGCCATTTACGGCTATCAGGATCGTTATAAAAAATTTCCAGGAGATGACAACGGTGCCGCCGCCCGCTGGATAAACCCCGCAGCTACGAACGGGAATGGGGATGGACAAATCACCGGCGAGCTCAACGGAAATGCTGCCGGCACCGAGTCGCGTGAGTTCTGGCAACACCTTCGCTTAGCAGGATTCGTTGGCGGTGACACCGCGACCAAAGATCAACCCAACAACTCCGTAGGTGGAATAGTTGGAGTCCAAACCAACACCGGGGCAGCAGGAGCGCTAGAGTTAGCAGGATTGGTCGTTTGCTCAACAAATCTACCCGGAAAAATTGCAAATGCGATTGATGCACAATTTGACGATGGCGTTTCCTCGCGCGGAGTAGTCCGCGGATACACTCAAGCCGGTAGCGTCGTTGCTGACAATGGAGCAAACCCCACCAGAGCAGCAGCAGCAGCAAACTACGTTGACAACGGAGTTACGCTTTACACTGTCTGCAAAAGCCTATAGTGAAAACCGGATAGAATGCTTTGAAGCCCGCCTCGGCGGGCTTTTTCATTTCTGCAGCAAGCGCTCCTCGGCTGCCGTAACCGCCTCGGGCAAGCCGAGTACCACCACCACATCCCCCTCCTCCAGTCGCGTTTCCGGTGCCGGCTCCAGCGCACGGATTCCGCGGCGGCGTATGGCACTGACTTCGCAATTCAGGCTGTCAAGATCGAGGTCGTCCAGCGTCCGACCGATGGCGGCAGCACCGGCGGCGAGCAATACGGAATGCATGCGCGGCTGGTGCTCGTCTTCCTCATCGTGGTCGCGGTCGGTAATCCCGCGATAGAAGCCGCGCAGCAGACTGTAGCGCTGCGAGCGCGTCTGCCGGATCCGCTTGAGTACCCGGTTGATCGGCACGCCGACCAGCACCAGCGCGTGCGAAGCCAGCATCAGGCTGGCCTCCAGCGCCTCCGGAACAACCTCGGCCGCCCCTGCGCGGGTCAGGCGATCCATGTCGCGCTCATCGGCCGTACGCACGATGACCGGCAGGTCGTGGCGCAACTCCTGCACGTGATGCAAGATTTTCTCGGCTAGTGCCGTATCACTGATGGTGACGATGACCACACTGGCCCGCATCAGGCCGGCAGCCATCAAGGCTTCCTTGCGCCCTGCATCGCCATACACGACATTCTCGCCACCGGCCGAAGCCTCGCGCACCCGGTCGGGGTCCAGATCCAGCGCGACATAATTGATGTCCTCTTGACCAAGAAAGCGCGCCAGGTATTGGCCGTTGCGGCCGAATCCGCACAGGATGGCATGCTTTTCCGAGCCCATCGACTGGGCAGCAATCCGGGTTAGCTGCATTGAGCGCATCAGCCATTCGCTGGCCACAAAGCGTACGACGATACGCTCGCTGTACTGCACGATGAACGGCGCGATCAGCATGGAGAGCACCAGCGTGGTCAGTGCCACCTGCTGGATTTCCT
>CAMKYP010000509.1 GCA_946477505.1 uncultured Dechloromonas sp.
GTCCATCTTCGACGCCGAGGCCGGCATCGCGCTCGATGCCAGCTTCGTCAAGGTCGTCGCCTGGTACGACAACGAGTATGGCTACACCTGCAATCTGTTGCGCCTCGTCCGCCACGTCATGCACTGAAAGGAAAGACCATGGCTCTCATTTCCCTGCGCCAGTTGCTCGACCACGCGGCCGAGCACCGCTACGGCCTGCCCGCTTTCAACGTCAATAACATGGAGCAGATCCAGGCCATCATGCAGGCCGCCGAACTCTGCGACAGCCCGGGCATCCTGCAGGCCTCGGCCGGCGCCCGCGAATATGCCGGCGAGCCTTTCCTGCGCAAGCTGGTCGAGGCCGCCATCGAGCAGTACCCGGACATCCCGGTCTGCCTGCACCAGGATCACGGCACCTCGCCGGCCGTCTGTCAGCAGTCCATGCGCAGCGGCTTCTCCAGCGTGATGATGGATGGTTCGTTGTGTCCGGACGGCAAGACGCCGAGCACCTACGCCTACAACGTCAGCGTCACCGCCCGCGTCGTCGACATGGCGCACGCCATCGGCGTCTCGGTCGAAGGCGAACTGGGCTGCCTCGGCTCGCTGGAAACCGGCGAGGCCGGCGAGGAGGACGGCATCGGCGCCGCCGGCAAGCTCGATCATGCGCAGATGCTGACCGACCCGGAAGAAGCCGCCGACTTCGTCGCCAAGACCGGCGTCGATGCCCTGGCCATCGCCATCGGCACCAGCCACGGCGCCTACAAATTCACCCGGCCGCCGACCGGCGAAATCCTCGCCATCGACCGCATCAAGGCCATCCATGCGCGCATCCCCAACACCCATCTGGTCATGCATGGCTCGTCCAGCGTGCCGCAGGAGTGGCTGGCGGTTATCCGCCAGTACGGCGGCCAGATGAAGGAAACCTACGGCGTGCCGGTCGAGGAGATCGTCGAGGGCATCAAGCACGGCGTGCGCAAGGTCAATATCGACACCGATATCCGCCTTGCCATGACCGGCGCCATGCGCAAGGCGATGGCCGACAAGACCGATGAATTCGATCCGCGCGCCTTCCTCAAGGCGGCGGTGGCAGCGGCCCGCGACATCTGCCGCCAGCGCTTCGAGGCCTTTGGTAGTGCCGGTCAGGCCAGCCGCATCAAGCCGCTGCCGCTGGAAAAAATGACCGCGCTGTACCGTTGATCAACCTGTTTTCACTACTGCGGTAGTCTGCTTTTGGCCCCGAAGTCTGGGGCCGTTTTTTTGGAGCCCGCCATGAATCGCCTGCCCTACGTCATCGCACCGAGCATTCTGTCCGCCAACTTCGCCAAGCTGGGCAAGGAAGTGGCCAACGTCATCGCCTCGGGGGCCGACTGGATTCACTTTGACGTGATGGACAACCATTATGTTCCCAACCTGACCATCGGTCCGCTGGTTTGTGAGGCGATCCGCCCGTGCACCACGGCGCCGATCGACGTGCACCTGATGGTCAAGCCGGTCGACCGCATCATCCCCGATTTCATCAAGGCCGGGGCCAACATCATCACCTTCCACCCGGAAGCCTCGGAACACATCGACCGCAGCCTGTCGCTGATCCGCGAAGGCGGCTGCCAGGCCGGCCTCGTCTTCAACCCGGCGACACCGCTCGACCACATGGACTACGTCATGGACAAGCTCGACGTCGTGCTGCTGATGAGCGTGAACCCCGGCTTCGGCGGGCAGAAGTTCATCCCCGGCACGCTGACCAAGGCGAAGCAGGCCCGTGCCAAGCTGGATGCCTACGAACAGCAGAGCAGCCGGCGCATCCGCCTGGAGATCGACGGCGGCGTGAACACCGCCAACATCGCCGAGATCGCCCGTGCCGGCGTCGATGCCTTCGTTGCCGGATCGGCTGTCTACGGGGCGGGCAAGGACAGCGACCCGCACCGCTACGATTCGATCATTGGTGCGCTGCGCGGCGAGCTCTGGAAGATCTAGTTCTCTCCTTTGCCCAGCATCCGCCGTACGCCGAAGATCGATGTCATAATCCACCGCTCGGGTTCGCGCCCGACGGATTATTGTCAAACATTTTGAGGGGGCGTCGATGTCCTTGCTTTCCGGGCGGCTGAACAGTCGGGTTCTGGCACTGTTGATTGTGGTGGGAGCGGCCATTGCGGCTCTCCTGCATTTCTACGTTCCGGGTGGCGACGGTGGCGGAGCGAGTGGTGATGTCGGTCCCTTCGAGATCGCCGATGTCGCCAATCGCGACTTCGAGGGCGCGCCGGCGCTGGCCCTGAGTTTCACGCACCCGATGAGCGCCCGGAGCAGCTACGACGACCAGATTCAGGTTTTCGAAATGCCGCCGCGTGCGGCCGATGGTGTCAAGACCAGCCGCAACGATGAGGAGGATGGGTACGGCGAGGAGCAGGCGCCGGGTATCGCCAATCCGCAGGTCAGCACCCAGGACGAGGACGTCAAGACGGATGGCGGCAAGCTGGTCAAGGGCGCCTGGGTCGTCGGTGACAATCCGCGCATCCTGTATTTTCCGCACATCAAGCCGCAGACCCGCTACGTGATCCGTGTTGCGGCCGGTCTTCCGGCGGCATCCGGGCAGAAACTGTCGGCCGAAGGGCGTTATTCGATCCTGACGGCGACGGTGTCGCCAGCCTACTACTTCCCGAGTCGCGGCATGGTCCTGCCGGCCAAGCAGAATGGCGGGCTGCCGGTGATGACGGTGAATGTGCCGGAAGTCGATATCCAGTTCCTGCGTGTCAAGCCGGACCAACTGCCGCGCTTCCTCGACAAGGTGATCAGCGGTCCGCGCAAGGCGCCGAACCGGCGGCAGGACGAGGACGGCGAGTACGCTTACGACGAGGATTACGACTGGCGCGCCACCGATCTCAAGGGCGCCATCAACAACT
>CAMKYP010000510.1 GCA_946477505.1 uncultured Dechloromonas sp.
CGTACCCAGGCGCATCTGGCCAATATCGGTAAGCGCCGTGGTGATCAGGGGCAACTGGTTGTCTACCTGCGCGGCCTGCCGGAAGAGGAGCGAGGCCGGCGCGTGTCGCTGGCGGCAGCCAAGGCGCTGACTGCACTGCATGTCGAGGGCGAGGCCCAGAAGCTGATCGAGGCATCGCTCGACAAGGCAGGTAGCGATACCTGGCAATCCGAGCTGGCTGCCATCTATGGGCGTTTGTCGGGCGGCGACCAGACAGCACGCATCGCCAAGGCAGAGGGCTGGCTACTCCGTCATCCGGACGATGCCGTGCTGCTCCTCGCGCTGGGCCGGATGTGCCAGCGCCAGCGTCTGTGGGGCAAGGCGCAGAGCTACCTGGAAGCGTCGCTATCGGTCAGGGCGACACAGGAAGCGCATCTCGCGCTGGCACGCTTGCTTGACGAACTCGACAAGGCTGACGAGGCCAACAAACACTACCGGGCCAGCGCACAGCTCAACGCAAGCTAGGCGTGCCCATAACGAGGAGAGGGGAAAATGCTGAATATCGATCTACGAAAAATCTACAATTTCTATCCGGTCGAGCCAGCTCCCGATCCGAACGCACTGCCGACCGGGGGCGACGTGTATTACGAATGCCTGGATTGTTCGGCAATCGTCAATTCGGTGCCGCACATCAAGGCAGGATGTGCCTGCGGCAACCTGGCGGGCGGCGGCGGGAAAATGGGAGTCAAGGACCCAACCCGCGTCCGCGTGGTCAAGGGCAAGCTGAAGTAGCTTTTAGTCATTAGCTATTGGCAAAGTTAGAGGGGCGCCGTGGCGCTCCTTTGTTTGCTAATGACTGGTAACTAACAACTCGTAACTAGCCCAGCCAATCCTGCGGCTTGAGGAAGACCTCGTACAGTTCGGCTTCGGGCGTCCCGGCTTCCGGTTTCCAGTCATAGCGCCATTTGACGATGGGCGGCAGTGACATCAGGATCGACTCGGTGCGTCCGCCGGATTGCAGGCCGAACAATGTGCCACGGTCCCATACCAGGTTGAATTCGACGTAGCGGCCCCGGCGGTAGGCTTGGAAGTCCCGCTCGCGCTCGCCGTAGGGCGTGTGGCGGCGCTTGGCCAGCACCGGCAGGTAAGCCTGGGTGAAGGCGTCGCCGACGGATTGCGTCAGGTTGAAACAGCGCTCGAAACCACCATCGTTCAGGTCGTCGAAGAAGACGCCGCCGACGCCGCGCGGTTCGTTGCGGTGCTTGAGGAAGAAGTAGTCGTCGCACCACGCCTTGTACTTCGGGTAGACCTCGTCCCCGAACGGAGCGAGCGCATCGCGGCAGGTGCGATGGAAATGCTGCACATCCTCACGCTGGCCGTAATAGGGCGTCATGTCCATGCCGCCTCCGAACCACCAGACGGGCTCATCGCCTTCCTTTGTGGCGACGAAGCAGCGCACGTTCATGTGTGCGGTCGGGCAATAGGGATTGCGCGGATGCAGGACCAGCGAGACGCCCATGGCTTCCCAGGCGCGCCCGGCCAGTTGCGGACGGACGGCGGTGGCCGAGGCGGGTAACGATTTCCCGGTGACGTGCGAGAAATTGACGCCGCCGCGCTCGAAGAAATTGCCCTCCTCGATCAGCCGCGAAATGCCGCCGCCGCCTTCAGGACGGACCCAGCTGTCGGTACGGAAGGGCTGGCCGTCGAAGGCTTCGAGCGCGCTGACAATGCGGCTTTGCAGGCCGGTGAAGTAGTCCTTGAGGCGGGTGGTATCCATGGTGTCTCCGGGGAATGTAAAACGGGCGGCTCATCTACCAAAATGAGCCGCCCATCTGATTGTCGGGGGTTGAAAAGGTTCAGCGACCGATTGCCCGATAGCCGATATCCTTGCGGTACTGCATGCCGTCCCAGGCAATCTGGGCGGCAGCTTCATAGGCCGCTTTCTGGGCCAGCTTGATGTTCTCGCCAAGGGCCGTGACGCACAGTACGCGGCCGCCGGCGGTGACCACTTGACCGTCCTTGTCGGCGGTGCCGGCGTGGAAGACGTGGCAGTCGTCGCCGAAGCTGTTGGCCTTGGGCAGGCCGCCGATGACGTCACCCTTCTTCGGGGTGTCCGGATAGTTGGCGGCGGCGAGGACGACGCCGAGCGCGATGCGGCGGTCCCATTCGGCCTCGACCTGATCGAGCGTGCCGTCGATGCCGTGTTCGATCAGGTCGACGAAGTCGGACTTCAGGCGCATCAGGATCGGCTGGGTTTCCGGATCGCCCATGCGGCAGTTGAATTCCAGCGTCTTCACCGAGCCATCCTTGCCGATCATCAGGCCGGCGTAGAGGAAACCGGTGAACGGAATGCCGTCGGCTGCCATGCCACGCACGGTCGGCAGGATGATCTCGCGCATCGCCTTGGCGTGCACTTCCGGGGTGACGCACGGGGCCGGCGAGTAAGCGCCCATGCCGCCGGTGTTCGGGCCCTGGTCGCCATCGAAGATGCGCTTGTGGTCCTGGCTGGAGGCCAGGGCGAGCACGTTCTTGCCGTCGACCATGACGATGAAGCTGGCTTCCTCGCCGTCGAGGAAATCCTCGATGACGACGCGGGCGCCGGCATCGCCGAGCTTGTTGCCGGACAGCATGTCGTCGATCGCGGCGTGGGCCTCTTCGAAGCTCATGGCGACGACGACGCCCTTGCCGGCGGCCAGGCCGTCAGCCTTGATGACGATCGGGGCACCCTGCTTGTCGATGTAGGCGTGTGCCGCAGCGGCATCGGAGAAAGTTTCGAAACCGGCGGTCGGGATGTTGTGGCGGGCCATGAAGCGCTTGGCGAAATCCTTGGAGGATTCGAGCTGGGCGGCTTCCTTGGTCGGGCCGAAGATTTTCAGGCCGCGGGCGCGGA
>CAMKYP010000511.1 GCA_946477505.1 uncultured Dechloromonas sp.
CGGGTAGCATGAAACCCATCCGTTGGCAGACGAAAAACCGAGGGAAGCTCAAACACTGCTCTTGACCATGCCGGCAATTGCCGACACATCCAGAATCAACGCCACATGACCATCACCCATGATGGTGGCGCCGGAAATTCCCTGAACCCGCCGATAATTCGCCTCCAGGCTCTTGATCACAACCTGGTGTTGCCCCACCAGTGCATCGACATAGAGCGCCGCTTTGATGCCATCGGCGTCGATCACGACCATGATGCCCTGCGTGAAATCGCCAGCGTGCGGTTTGATGTTGAACACCTCATGCAAGGCAACGACCGGCAGGTACTCGCCCCTGACCTGGATGACCCGCGCCTGATTGGAGAGTGTCTTGATGTCGCCGACCTGTGGCTGGAACGACTCGATGACATACGACAAAGGCAAAATATAGGTCTGGTCACCAACGGCAATCGACATGCCATCCAGAATCGCCAGCGTCAGCGGCAGTCGCACCGTCATTCGCGTACCGACCCCGAGCATCGAATCGATCTCGACACGTCCGCCCATGGATTGGATGTTGCGGCGGACTACATCCATTCCGACCCCTCGGCCGGAAACATCGGTGACTTGCTCTGCGGTCGAAAATCCTGCCTCGAAGATCAGGTTGAAGACCTCCTGATCGGTCATTTGATCGGAAACCTGCAAACCACGCTCGCGAGCCTTGGCCAATATCTTGTTGCGCGGCAAGCCGCCACCGTCATCGCCGACCTCGATCACGATGTTCCCGCCTTGATGATAGGCCTTCAGGGTAATCGTCCCTACCGGATTCTTGCCTGCAGCGATGCGCTTCTCCGGGAGTTCGATGCCATGGTCCAGACTATTGCGGATGAGGTGCGTCAATGGGTCCGCAATACGCTCGATCAGCCCCTTGTCCAGTTCTGTCGTTTCTCCGGATGTCTTGAGCTCCACCTGTTTGCCGAGCTTGCCGGACAGATCGCGAACCACGCGTGGGAAGCGGGAAAACACAAAGGAAATCGGCAGCATGCGGATCGACATGACCGACTCCTGCAGATCGCGCGTATTGCGCTCCAACTGGGCCAATCCATTGATCAGGCGGTCCGGCGCGTTTTCCTGCATCTGGGCAGCCGTTTGCAGCAGCATGGCCTGGGTAATCACCAGTTCGCCAACCAGATTGATCAGTTGATCGACCTTTTCAACACTGACCCGGATGGAGGAGTCCCCCCCCGCTGCGGCGGCCGATGCCGCCTTGGCTGCACGCGCTCTCGGCTCCGCAGCCGGTCTTTCCGGTACCACAACGGCCACCGGGGCGGCAGGCTCGACAATCGGCTCGATAGGCGCGTCCGCAGACGAAGGCGCCGACGGTGCCGCGTCGGCCAAAGGCTCGAAGAAACCAAACCCATCGCCTTCCTCGGCCACAACTGGCTGTACGCTTGGGGTAGCAGGTAGCGGTTCGAAAAAACCGTAGCCATCCCCCTCTTCAGCCCCCTCCGATACACCTTCCGACTTCTCGGCCACCAAGAGTGGCTCGAAAAAGCCATAGCCATCGTCCTGAGTGTTCGCAGCAGGCGGATTCTGCTCGGCCAGCACGTCGAGTGGCGCAAAAAATCCGTAGGCAGCATCCTCCTCGGGCGCCCCCGGCGAATCATCGAAAAAGCCGAAGGCTCCATCCTCCGCTTCGGTGGTCGGGGTGCTTTCAAGCACGCGCCAAGCACCGCTGTCCGCGACAAAATCAATCTGGTCGGCAAATGCTTCCTGGCCGCAATCGCCACTCAGGCGCAGCTGCCAGTAACCAACGTTGTGCTCGCCGTCATCCGGTTGCCTCAGAACTTCCAGTTCGCCCAGTGAGCGCAGCTCGGCCAGAAGGTTCTTGACTCCCTCGCCCTTTGCTGAAACTGCCGTCGGCACGAACTGGATGTCGAATACCCGTGCTCCTGGCTTGGGTGCAGTTGCGGAGAGTGGCACATCTCCTTCGGCAGCGGGCGCCGAAACCTGCGCATCCGTGGACAACTGACGTAGACGAGCGCAGATCGCTTCGACCGCAGCACTATCGACTTCGCCGCGTCCCTGATGCGCCTCCAGCATGTCACGCAGGAGGTCGCCACTCTCCAGAAATGCATCCACCATTTCGGCCCGCAAACCAAGTTCCTGTTTGCGGATGCGATCGAGCAAATTTTCAAGAATATGTGTCGTTTCCGCGAGATCGGTAAACCCGAACGTCCCCGCACTCCCCTTGATGGAGTGCGCAGCACGGAATATGGCGTTCAGTTGCTCCGAATCCGGATTTTCGATATCCAGATCGAGCAGCAACCCCTCCATTGCCGCCAGATGTTCCGCCGACTCATCGAAGAACACCTGATAAAACTGACTCATGTCGATAGCCATGCTACCCCCCGAGCACAACCGCCACCCCTTGGCAGCCGATATTGGTATGCAAACGACCTGCCTTTGGCAGGTGGATCGGCCGCTAGTTAGCCGATGACTTTGCGCACGACTTCAATCAGTTTTTGGGGGTCAAATGGCTTGACCAGCCATCCTGTCGCTCCGGCCGCCCTCCCCTGTGCCTTCATGGCATCGGAAGACTCTGTCGTCAGCATCAGGATTGGCGTCTTGGCGTACTGAGGCATGCTGCGCAGGCTCTTGATCAGCGTCAGCCCGTCCATACGCGGCATGTTCTGATCCGTCAGAACCAAATTGATGCTTTTGGTTTTGGCTTTATCCAAGCCATCCATTCCGTCCACTGCCTCAACCACATCATAACCAGCACTTTTCAAGGTAAATGAAACCATCTGGCGAATGGAAGCGGAATCATCAACTGCTAGAACGGTTTTTGCCATCGTTACCTCTCGATATATTCAGAACAACTCGACTTC
>CAMKYP010000512.1 GCA_946477505.1 uncultured Dechloromonas sp.
GTCGCCTTTTCTTTGCTTACTTTCTTTTGGCGAAGCAAAAGAAAGTACGCCCGCCCTCAAGGCGGAAAACAACGGTTGTCCCCGCCCTCCCACTTCAATCGCGGAACCCACAGCCAGAAAAGGCAAAAAACCCATCAGTAAGCCGCCCCACCCTGAGCGGAACCAGCCGCCTTGAACTTATCGGCCAAAGCCACGGAAGCATTCCGCAACAACAGCGCATCAACGCCAACGAGCAAAAAGCTCGCCCCCATCTCGCGATAGGCAGCCGCAATCGCCGGATCGGCCGAGAACACGCCAGCCGCCTTGCCTGCAGCGGCGATCTGGCGAATGGCGCCCTCAACCGCCGCCTTGACTTCCGGATGCCCCGGATTGCCCAGATAGCCCATCGACGCCGCCAGATCGGACGGCCCGATGAACACGGCATCGACCCCCTCGACCTTGAGGATATCGTCGAGACCGGCCAGACCGGCCACCGATTCGATCTGCACGATCAGGCACATTTCCTGGTCAGCCTTGGCGAAGTAGCCGTCGACACCGTTCCAGCGGGCAGCACGGGCGAGCGCCGTGCCGACGCCGCGGATACCGTGCGGCGGATAGCGCATGGCGCGCACCAGCGATTCGGCTTCTTCAGCCGTTTCGACCATGGGCACCATCAGCGTCTGGGCACCGCCGTCGAGCAACTGCTTGATGCGGGCAACGTCGTGATCGACAGTGCGCACCACCGGCCGCACCGGGTACGGTGCCAGCGCCTGCAACTGCGCGATGATCGAGCGCAGGTCGTTGGGGCCGTGCTCGCCGTCGATCAGCAGCCAGTCGAAACCGGCCGTGCCGACCACTTCGGCGGCGTAGGCGTTGGCCAGGCCGAGAAAGAGACCGATCTGGGTTTCACCGGCGGCCAGGGCGCGCTTGAAGGTATTGAGGGGCATGTCCATATGGCGGGTTCCTGCTTAGACGAAACGGGCGGTGATGTTGCCCAGCGGGCCGTAATCGACATGGATTGTATCGCCCGGCACCACTTTCACGGGACGGGTGAAGGAGCCGGCGAGGATGATCTGGCCCGGTTCCAGCGCCACGCCATGCGGCGCGAACTTCTTGGCCAGCCAGGAAATGCCGTTGGCCGGGTGGTTCAGCACGCCGGCGGCGACACCGGTTTCCTCGATCACACCGTTCTTGTAGAGCAGCGCGGCAGCCCAGCGCAGGTCGATATCCAGCGGCTTGATCGGACGGCCGCCGAGGATGATGCCGACGTTGGCGGCGTTGTCCGAAATGGTGTCCATGACCTTGCGCGGACGCTTGGTTTCCGGATCAATGCGATGGCAGCGGGCATCGATGATCTCGACGGCCGGGGTCACGTAGTCGGTGGCGGACAGCACGTCGAAGATGGTGACGTTTTCGCCTTCGAGGCGATCCTTCAGGATGAAGGCCAGTTCGACCTCGACCATCGGATCGATGAAGCGCTCGCAGGGAATCTCGGCGGCATCCTTGTAGACCATTTCATCGAGCAGCGTGCCGAAATCCGGCTCGTTGATCTGCGACGACATCTGCATGGCGCGCGAGGTCAGGCCGATCTTGTGGCCGACGATCTTCTGGCCCTCGGCCAGCTTCATCTGCACCCAGGCCTTCTGGATGGCGTAGGCGTCCGGGATGGTGATTTCCGGGTGGTCCAGCGAAATCTGGCGTACCGGCTTGCGGGCCTTTTCGGCCTCGTGCAGGCGGCGCGCGGCCGCTTCGATGATCTCTTGGCTGAGCATTTTTGTATCTCCTCTGTCAGTTCTTTTTGTAGCGGGGGTGAATGTTGTTTTTCTTCCAGGTGCCGGCTTCGCTGAACTCGGCGATTTCCATCGATAAGGCCAGTCCGTGGCGCTCGAAGAAGGCGGCGAAGTGTTCGCTCAACAGCGCGAACAGTTCGTCGCCGACCTTCTTCTTCGCTTCGTCCGAGCGCCCGGCGCCGATCTTCAGCGTGGCGTGCACGAAGGCGTCGCTCGATTGGGCGCCATCGGCCACGCAGTAGTCCTTGAGCCAGATGACGCGGGAGCGGATGCCGCCGGTCGGAAACACGCCCCCCTGATCGATCAGGACCTGGTTGCTCTTCTTCAGCAGGCCTTGAATGTCAGCCTCGGCCACGTTCAGGTTGTCGGTGATTTCATAGATCAGATGGGGCATTTTTCGCTCCTTGCGTGAATCAGGAAACCGGCATTTCCATGCCGACGCCGCGGGCCAGCGGCGGGATGCCGGCGACCGGCAGATTAACGACGACCTGGCCGGTGCCCGAGCTTTCGAAGTAGGGGCAGACGATCTCGGCCTTGCCTTCGTACCTGTCCCAGCCGATGGCGCCGAACAGCATGGCGGTGTCGTGCATCTTGCCCTCGCCGGTGCAGTACTGGGCGTACTCCGGCAGCATGCGCAGGAAGGTGGCCCATTCGCCGCCTTCCCACAGTTGCAGGGCGCGCAGGTCGACCTGCTTGTTGAATTCGCGGCTGATGGTGTTGAAGCCCTGCTCGACCAGGCGGTTTTCCCAGATCTGGTGCGACATGGAACCGCTGGCGACGATGGCCACCCGGCAGTTGCTGCGGGCGACGGCCTTGGCCAGCGCCTCGCCGAGGATACGCGACTCTTCCAGCGAACCGAAGGTACTCCAACCGGCGATCGAGACGACCTTGATCTTGCCTTCCGGGTTCATGTAGCGCATGGGCAGGATGGTGCCGTACTCAAGGTCGAGCGAGGCCACTTCGTGCGCACGGGTCTTGACGCCCATGGCGGTGGCTTCCTCGGCGATCATCCGGCCCAGTTCCGGGTTGCCCGGGAACTCGTAGGGCAGGTCCTGGATGAAATGCGGGAACTCGTGGCTGGTGTAGTTGCCCTTGTG
>CAMKYP010000513.1 GCA_946477505.1 uncultured Dechloromonas sp.
GTTGTTGAAGCACCAGGCCTGAAGGCCTGTCTTGCTGTAGTTCTCTTTGATGGTGCCGTCCATGGTCCAGCTAACGGACTGGGACCCGGCCTCGGATGTACCGTCCAGAAAGTCCAGCGGGTCGTCCGAATCGGCCTTGGGGGTCAGCGTTACCTTGGTGGCGTCCGCGTCGAACCGTTGGGAATCGTCGGCTTCGCCGATGATGAGCGTTCCGGGTCCCAGCGTCCTGATTTTCTCCGCCATGTTTGTTCTCCTTAATTATTCATGGGTTGAGGGTGATTTGATAGGCGGCCAGACTGCCCGAACCGTTGGTGTAGGTGACGGGTCGGGCGTTGTGCATGTTGATGTGGTCGGCTTGGAGCTTCTCGATGACAGGCAGAATGAGGCCTAGAGCGTCCACCTGCGTCGCCATGGTGCCAGCGATGACGATAATTGACCATCGCGCTTCCTGGATTTCCCAGCCTTCGAAGTCGATTTCCGGTGGGTTGACGAGGATAGCGGCTTTGCCGGGTAAGGGGCGCAGACTCTGGGCGTCAATGGTGATGACGGATACGAGGTTCCCCACGCTGTCGGTCAGTCGTTCGATGAGATCTTCGCGTTGGTCGTTGATGGTCATGAGATCACCAGCCCGCCAGTGTTGACACCGGCCGCTTTGAGCTTGGGCCAGACGCTTCGCAGGGGATCAGTCGAAACCCGGAACGGCTCTAGTGTCTCGCTGCCCACGTCCATGATGCCCAGCCGCGCGTCCCTGCTGTTGTACAGGTCTGCTGCACAACTAACCACGCAATCAGCGCGGATTTCATCGGCGACCTTCTGCCTGCCTATGGCGCTTTCAACGTAGACCTTGGCTGCACCCAGCTTCTCGTTCAGGCGGTCCTCGTCGCCCTTTTCGACAGACACCTCGCTGCGTAGCCGGGCGATTAGTTCAGCATCGCTTATCATGCGGATACACCAGCGAACTTGATGGGCAGAAGGCCGTCGGCGAATGTTTCAGCGATGGCCATGTACCCATAGACGCTGAAGGAGTCTACCAGTTTGGTGGTGTCGCTATCACTCAGCTGGGTAGGGCCACCGGACTCCCAAACCGTGACCGCCTCGGGGTCGAGGAAGGCAGCTGTGCCGACGGGAGCCTTCGGCAGGATCTGGACGGGCATACGCATCAGGTCGCCGACGGTACCGGTAAGGTTGAAAGAACCGATGGTGTCGCTACCCTTGCCGGAGATGTCCAGGAATCGGTTGCCGGAGTCCTTTAGGCCGATGATGGCCTTAGCCACATCTTTGGAGACCACCAGCCGGTCCATCATGGCATTGCGGTCGTCCATCTCCTCGGCCGCGTCCAGTAGCAGACCGGCCCAATGGTCAGCGGTCATTTTGTCGAGTGCCACAGGTGCGTCGATTTTGTTCGGGTCGGTCTGGGCGTCCCTACGGTCACTGATGAGCTTGTATAGGAAGTCGCGCGCGGCCTGTTCGGTAGCTGCCGCATAAGCGTTGTTCAGCGCTTTTAGAGCGGTATTGAGCATGGGGGTAGTGGACCGCTCGATGGTCTGGCGGGAGAGGGACGTGTAACCGCCGTAGGTCTCGATGTCGGCGGTCTTGGTTCCGAACTTGACCTTGCCGAAGGGCAGAGCGCCACCTTCGCTGGCTTGCTTGGATGTTTTGGTGGTGTCGCTGGTCACCACGTGGTATTCCATGCTCATGCCTTTGGCTGGCAGTGTGTCGTGGGTCAGCACGCCCATGACCTTGCGGCGCTGCTGGATCAGGCGTAGGTCGTCGGCAATCCAGGTGGCGGTGTTGCCAGTGTCGCCGGTGGCGATGAAGTCGCGGCACTCGTTCATGATTTCGATGGCTTCGGGCTCTTCGTTATAAAGCCCCTTCAGGTATTCCGCTTGGGAGCGGTACTTGCCGCCGATGACTGGGCCGGGTTCGGGATTGAAGCCCTTGGCGATGGCCGCCTGCATAGAGCGCTGCTGTTCCTTGATGGCCGCCAGTTCTTCGGCGAGTTTGTCGTTGTCGGTCATGGAGTTGTTCTCCTTGTCATTGGTGTTATCTACTGATCGTTGGGCTGTGATTTTGGCCGCCTCGTATGCGGGCCAGGAGACGACGGAGGTTTCGAGTAGGCGGACTTTGCGACGGTGAATGACGCCCGCCTTATCGCGTTCGGATTGCACGGGCACGAAGCCGACAGATAAGCTGTCAAGAACGCCATCGCGCAGGAATTGGACCACATCACGACCTCTTGCAGTGTCACTGATGCGCGCCTGAATGTGCAGGCCGTCCTCGCGAGCTTCGGACTTGGTGATGCGACCAATGAGCTCGCCGTGCTGATAGCAGAGCTTGGCGTTCTCCACGTCCTCAAATTCGCAATCCCGGTCGAAGGTCTCGGGGCCGTCCCAGGTATCGATAATGTCGCCGAACGGCACCGCCAGCCCTTCAAGGTCGCGGCCGTCGCCCTCCTCGTTGGACCGCAGGCATACGCCCTTCAGCCCGATTTCACGCATTTGCATTCTTGGTCTCCTTCGTTTGAGGTGCGTCAGTCGGCAGGGGTTCATAGCCTTCGCGCTTGCGTACGTCGTTGATGGTCATCCACCCGGATTCGATGGCGGTTTGGTAGGCGCCGAACCGGGCTGCCATGTCTGCTCGTCGGCTTGAGTCCCAGTCGAATTTCACGCTTCGGCCTCTTGGCAGGAGCGAGGTCAGCGCCTCCTCGATTTCGCCGGTGTAAGCCGCCAAGGTGTAGTCGGCGAACTCTATCCAGCTTTGCTCGATGTTGCTGTAGGTGAGGTTAGATCCATCGACTGCTGCAAGCATGATGGAGGCGGGTATGCCAAGGAGCCGTGCAATCTGAGTAGTGTCGA
>CAMKYP010000514.1 GCA_946477505.1 uncultured Dechloromonas sp.
AAGTGACTCGATTTTATGTCACCCTTGGCAGACGAAATTTCGGGGGAAGCTCAAAGTATAGAGATGCGACAACTCGGATAGGAGCTGATTGCGATCTCGGTTCTCTTCTTCCAATAGCCGCATTGTTTCGACAAATAAGTGATCTGAGGTTTCAATCAAAGCCATGCTTCGTGCAACGAAGCGATTAGCCTTGGGCGGCACCTTGCCCACTGCCTTGTAAATGCTGTCGTGCACAACTTCGGCATAGGTATGCTGCAGAAGAGTTCTGACCTGAACCTCACATGGCAGTTCCTTGGGAATCGCCACGCCGCCAACGTCCATGTCTCTCACACTACGAACAATATAGTGCAACGACTGGTAGCCGAATTTTTCGGCCTGCATTTGGGCCTCTTCATCAGGATCTCTATCTTTTGTATAGGTCCAGTCAGGGGTTTTTTCTATCAGGTCGCCAATGGCGTAGAGCTGAGGGGACAGCAGCACAACAAACCGAACGCCTACCAAATCGGTCATCTGCCGAAGAGGATCTTCATAGCCCTTTCTTGCCACCTTACCGACAGCCGAATCTATCTCTTTGACACGGCACGACCCAATTTGAACCTTGATGGATGCTGCCGATATTTGCTTTGAAAGCGACTCGTAAACGAAACGCCCCCAGGCATCGAGGACAGCCTTTTTTCCTTCTAGATGATTGCGTAAGGCTTCCAGGTCCATTAATCGTGATCTTGAACCGTTCCCTTGATTTTCACTTGGGTAAAACCGTCTTCTGCAACAGCAATATCCACTAGCTCCTGGAAATTCTGGTCAGCGGGCACCTTGATCAAAACTCCGCTCGTGAAGGTCACATTGCGTGGTCGGCGAAGCTTTGTCTTGATGTATTCCGTATCCTTGACCACTGCTTGCTCAGGGAATCCCTTACTGACAAGGTGATCGATAAAGGACTGCCGTAGTTCTTCCGGCAGATACTGCTCTGCAAACTCTGTCGCACTCAACGTCGGAGTGTTGCTTCTCATCTCCGTCCGTAACGCTTCCCGATACGTGTATCGATCCTCATCTGGAACGTCAGCAGTATTGATGAAGTTTCGTCCCTCTTCATAAAACACCTGCGTCTGCCGGCGAGAGGAGGCAAGGATGCTCAAGCCCAAAAAACTGGAGTAAAAATACGCAGCTGCCGGCTTTGTTTCGGTTGCCGTCAGCAAATGGTCGAATAGGAAAGCCTTGTAATTGGCTTGGTCGAACTTCCCTTCTGCATCCGGTTGAGCAGTATTCATCTCGATGAGTATCCCCACCTTATACAACCGTTGGGTTTCCGACAGGAGCATCTTCTTAATCAGTTGCAGCTTGGTTCGGCCTTCTTCCTTGACCACGTTGAAACCCTTGTCGGTCTCAGCTTTGATGACCGCGACGAAGGGCTTACTTTGCTGGCCAACCCTACCGGAAATAACGATAAGCACGCCACCTGGCCACCGAGGATTTATCTGCGCCTTGGCCAGCTCATAAGCAAGCTCCTTGGAACCAGACAGGAATTCAGGATTCTGGGATCGAATCATTGAAGCTCCGCGCTGAAAAAAAGAACCGGCACCTGTACCTTCGATTGCCATTTCTACGCCATGCGAAGCACTTCCAAGTGCGTTGGTAATCCGAAGCTGGATCAGGTCGATGGCCTCTTGCTCCAACTCAACGAGTTCATCGGAATAATCGGGTTCGATGAGTTGCTTGTCCTGACCTCTGGCAAACACCGTATGCGCCACCAGCCGCTGAATAATCATCCCTTGGAAGCCAAACGCCGCCATGTTCCCCCCTTTAGTTATTTCAAGCGCTCCGACCGTTGATCATTTCGGTCTCTGCAAATTTCTCGGTAATGCGCAATACGATGCAGTACGGATATTTTAGTGCCGGGATTTTCCGCTTATCCAATTTCCCAGACAATCAGCCAAAGGTAATAGGAACAAATACCTGATGACACACATCCTTCGAAAATACAGGTCGGGGATTCGAGTCCCCGGGCTCAGTACAGAGTCTAGGATTGTGATTCCAGGCTCCTTCGGCCAACAATCACTTAGGTGCGCGTTGCCCCATAGTGCGTAAAATACGACTGAATATTTTGTTTTGGTAAAGGGCATGCGCAAACAGCAAGGTTTTACTCTCGTAGAGCTGGCAATCGTAACTGTCATCATCGGGCTCCTGATGACGATGCTGATCCCCGTCGCATCCGGTCAACTCGAGCAGCAACGCCGGAAAGAAACGATCAACAAAATAGCAGTAATCGATCAAGCCATCGTCGCCTTCGTAATGACCAACCGGAGATTGCCGTGCCCGGCTGATGGCACCGTTCCATCTGGCACACTGGGGGCCGGCATAGAAGTTCGGGATGGCAATGGAGACTGCGGAACACAAGCTAATGGTGTGCTTCCTTGGATTTCGCTTGGCCTGAGTGAGGCTGATGCAACGGACGGGTATTACTCGCGTTTCACCTATCGCGTGCCCCCCGACGGCGTCACAGGGCTAACGCGGAATGGCGCCCTAGATGCTGCCAATTGCGATCCAGCAGGAGGCGCTGCAGCGACGATTACTGCCAATGCGCGCTCATGTAATTCAGCTTGCGACAGATCCAGCGCGGCTAATCGTGCAGCAACCTGTACTAGCCCGATCAACATCCTTTCCGGCCGGGGTCTTCGTGTTATCGATGAGGGCGGAAATTCAGTCAATGACCCATCTGCAGCATCACCCACAGGCGCAGCTTACGTACTGATCAGCCCGATGGCCGAGGGCGGCGGCGGTTACACATCTGAATCGCCCCGGGTTTCGTAGAGGCTCCGGGGTTTAAGTGCAGGCGGTAGTTG
>CAMKYP010000515.1 GCA_946477505.1 uncultured Dechloromonas sp.
GGAAAGCCCAGCGCACAGCGCCGGCTGCCAGGAACTCGGCAGCACTTCCAACGTCCATCGCATCAACGCGAACCAGCACCAAGAGCGGCTTAACGCTGCCGTCGGCCAGGCCGGAAAACTGGATTTGGCGGGCACACGTCGTCGTCGAGGCTGACCAAAGATCCACCACCATTCGCCAGAGCGATACATCCAACAGACCCAACCGATGCTGCATCCGCAAATGGTCAACTAACTGGGTGTGAATTCCCGCTTCAGCAAATTGCGAAAACAGTTCATCGGAAATGTTTTGAGTGGCCAATGCCAGCAAATTGGCAAGCGATTGGCGTGTTGGCTGTTCACGGGCCAGTGTGAGCATTGCGTGGATGGCAAGATGGTCCTGTTTTTCATTGGGCCACAGAGCCGCCACGAGATCCATGCCAGGGCGCTCGGCGAGCAAATTCCAACTTGCGTGGTGATCCGAACAGGTTGCGGCACCCGGCTCGAAAATCACGATATCGCGACCATCCGCCAACTGCAGCAGTTCGTCATCCGAGTAACGACGTTCGGGCAAGCAGGCCACAATCAACGAATCGCCCAGTGAAATCGGAGCGGTCGGGAAATCCGGTGATACTGAACGTGTTTCAAAATTGCGCCGAACGTGAGGCGCCGACATAGGAGCAGGGGAGGGCAGCACTCGCTTTTGAACCGGATTCGCTTCCGTAGCGCCGCTAGCGGGTTTTACAGAAACAGAATGTGAATGGTCTGATTTAGTGGAGCCAACCGGGCCGCTGGCGCCCATTGTGTTCGGGATGTCGTGGGCCGCCACAGACTCCACAATGGCTTGCGCGTGATTCTCGGCAACAGGCGAGGGCGTTGCCAGCGAAATGACCGGTCGGGCTTGCGCAGGCTTGGGCGCCGCAGAGATCGAAACAGTGCTCGCGGGTTGTTCATCGCTCAGCGGGATTGGCGCCGGCACCATTGGCGTAAATTCGTCGATGTTGGAATCGGGCACATAGTTATGTGCGACACCAACGGCTACGCCCATACCGAGACGACTCGGTTCCGGCTGGGCATCGGTAGTTTCGACGGCAGTTGAAATAGAGGAGGGGGGTAAGCCGGCATCGGATCGCAAGATGTTCATAAAGCGAGCTTCGGCGTCATCAAATGCCTCAGCAGAAGCTGCAGTTGCCTTGCGTGCAAAGTCCGCCAAGTCATCACTGAGATCGATAGGGACTTCCCGCAGCGTGATATTCAGATCGACAGAAGCCGGAGTGTGTCGTGCGATGTCGTCAAAAAAGGCCTCACCATGCCGCGAATAGATATCGACATGTTTCCACCCCAATTGGTCCAGTGCGCGCATCAAGTCAGGAATGGCTTCCGGAACATCGCCGCCGATCAGCACGTTAATGCTTGGCCCAGTGTGGCAGATTACGACGCCCGAATTCGTGTAGCGATAATGTGACCCCCCATCCAAACCATCAATCTCGGTAAATTGGAAAGTGCCGAAGAGGCGCCTGGTGGAGTCATCGTCGCGATATGGAATCTCGTTCTTGCAGATCAAAATACCTTCGGAGTCATCCAGAGGTTCGAGCAGAGAAGCAAGTACGGTGTTATCCAACGGATTGTTTTGTTGCGTCATGAATCCTCCTAGTGTTTAAGCAACCAAAGCCACATCACTCCGGATGTGAATAGCCCACCGGCAACGACACATGCCGCTGCCTCTCCGAGACGGCGCAGGCGGCTTCTTCCTGCGTTGTGTACGAGTTCAGCAATTGTTCCAACCATTTCTTTTGCGATCAGATTCGACTGATTACGCAAAACCGTGGCATGCGTCTCAATGATCTTGTCAGATGCGGCCTGGATGCGAGCCGGAATATCATTCGCAATCAAGGTCAATCCACCTGTCAAGGCGAGAACGACAACAATAGGGTCATCATTGCTATACCCCCAGTCATCGCGTAATCGGATCAGCATTTGCAGCTCATCCTTGGTGAGAGGCCGCCCTACCATTCGCTCAACGGAGGACTCCATCGTGACTTGGGTTCGTGGATCAGTCATAGCATTTATTAAGGTAAATAGAAACAGCATAGCATGCTGGAAACAACGGCATAATACATTTTTATAAGCAGCCTACCAAACTACAGCATAGTTTTGTCACAAAAACGGCAATCACCCGCTCAAGTCATTTCCGACAGTATTTGAAGCTTCCCTGCACGCTTTAATAAGACAAGCGCACGAAGAGCGACAGCCACTGCATCGGGTATAGGCCTGCCAGTTGCATAACGCTTGACTGTGACCTCAGCCAATCCGAGCAAATCGGCAGTTGCGCCATGCGTCAGATTGCCCAGTTCTGCCTGGTAAGCCCTAAATTGCTCCGTACTCATCGGTGCAATAGCGACTTGAGGTGCAAAAATTTTGGTATTCATTCGAATGCAGCTTTTGTCACAAAATCCGGATTACCCGAGTGAAGGTTAAATTAGAGCAGCCGGAGGTAATCCGTCCGGCTGATTATAAAGTGGTTCCGCAAGGCTGTTTGCCGCGTCAATCAGCAATATTTCACTGAATGTGCAGCTCGCTTCTGCCAGCCAGTCCTTAACCCGTTGCCTTCCCAGCACTGTGCCACACTTAGCCTGCACGAACTCCAATGGCAGATAGGTCTCGCTCAACAATGCGGAGACTTCCTGGTCGCGAAGAGACGGGAACGTAAACGTATCGCGGAATAGCGAACGATATTTAGCATCAAATGCAGTGAAATCCGCTTCCCTACCGAAATGCAAGTTTCGAATTGGAAAGAGCATCGCAAAACGGCAAGCCATCGCCGGGAGAATGTCCAAACCGTTTTCCCGCTGGT
>CAMKYP010000516.1 GCA_946477505.1 uncultured Dechloromonas sp.
TGTCGGTGCAGTAGGAGGGGGCGTGGGAGGTGCGGCGATGACAGGCGGCATGCCCTGTGTTGTCGGCGCGGGCAGCGATGCGGCTGGCGGCGCCGCATGTGCCAAGGAACTGCGATTCATTGTGCTCAACTGATACCAGACGTAGGCCCCGATCGACAGGCCGGCTATACCCAGCGTGCCCAAGGCCAGCCAGAGCGGCAAGCGCGATGGCGGCGGTGAGGCAACAGCCTGCTTTGCGGCGAAGGCGTTGCGAATGCTGTCGCGATTGGTCTGCTCTGCCGGCGGCTTGGGCGGTGTGGGAGCGGCCATCGGTTGAATGCTCGGCGCTGCGGCATGAGGGAGCGGGGTGCCGGCCAGGTCGGCATCGACGGCGTCTATGTAGTTGGCCAGATCGGGGAGCGGTGTTGTCGGCGTAATGGTCTTGTCGCCGCTGATCGGCTCCAGGCTGAGCGTGGAGTCGGGCGGCGTATCGGGCGGAATGCCGAATTGCGCGCGCGCGGCCTCCTGTTTCGCCAGTTCCGCACGCTTGAGGGCATCCATCAGCAGGCTCATGCGCGTCTCTCAGCGGCTCGGGACGATGTTGAACGGCTGTGCTTCGTTCGGCTGAGCGAAGAAGTTGTCGCCCGGCAGATAGCCCTTCATGCCCGCATAGTCGCCCTCGAGGCTGGCATCCTTGATGACGATGGGGCGGAGGAAGATGACCAGTTCGGTTTTTCTGGCCAGGTTGTTTCGGTTATTGGCAACTTCTCCCAGAATCGGAATTTGCCCAATAACAGGAACCCGCTGGTTTTGATAATCGATTTTGTCCTCCATCAGCCCCCCCAGCACCGCCGTGTTGCCGCTGCTGACCCGCATGATCGACTCAATTTCGCGCGTTCGAATTTGCGGGACCTTGTTCAGGCCATTGAGGTCCGGATTGGGGTCCAGGACATAATCGCCGAGTGCGGTAATCGTGGGCCTGACGTTGAGCGTAACAATATCGTTTTCACTGATTTGAGGCGTGACACTCATGACCAGGCCGACACTAACCGTTTGCGGGGTGGTCGTGTATGAACGAATCGGCGTGCTGCCCACCAGCGTGGTGTTGGCGATCGCCAGTTCCGACTTGACGTTGAAAAAAACAATGTTCTCGACAACTTTGAGCAGCGCGGTCTGGTTGTTGAGCACCGACAGGCGTGGGCTCGACAGCACCTTGGTTGTGCCGAAGGAGTTCAGCATCGTAATCAGCGCCTTGGGATCTCCGCCGGTGTACGTGAGATTCTTGGCATTCGAGGTTAGATTGTTGCCAAGAAACTGGAATGCCGAGCCACCCGAGGTCAGTTTGGTCCACTCGATACCTTGTTGGTAGCCATCGTTCAGGGTGACCTCGATGATCGTCGTCTCGATCAGTACCTGACGGCGGGCCGAGTTGACGACGCGGTCGACAAACTCCTGTATCCGGTCGTGCTGGCGCTGGGTGGCACGTACCGTGATGACGCCGCTTTCAGCATTCATGATGACCGAAGCCGCTTCGCGGAAAGTGCTATGGCGAACGAGCGTCGTGCCGGCTGCCTGGCTTGTCGAACTGGGGGTGGGGTTGGCCTGCAGGGCATTGGCAATGGATTGCGCAGCCCGGCGGCCGGTCTGCGGCAGCGCCGCCGCTCCGGTTGCCGTCTGTTCGTTACTCTGTTCGTAGCTGGTTTCGCTCGAGCCTTCGGGCAGAACCTTGTCGGTTTCGCGCAGGATGTCCTTGATGTTTTTCTCGAGCGATTCCCAGAACTGGTTTTTCGACGAATTCTCGATGCGCGTGTTCGAAATGTTACCGCCCGTCGAGCCAACGGAGGGCGCCCCGGTGGTGCCTCCGGGTACGCCGGTGGCGATCTGGGTATTGGCTGACACGGTGCCCGTCACGTTGCGTGCCATATTGACGTAGTCGACCTTGTAGTGCTTGAGGAAGGGCGAGTCGGGCATGACTGCGAGGTTGGGGCCGTCGAGTTCGAAGCGCATGTCGACCTGTTTGGAGATCCGCGTCAGTAGTTGCGGCAAGGTCTGGTCAATGGCATTCAGAGTGACGTTGCCGGTGATGCCGGGATGGATGTCTACATTGACCTTGGCATCGCGGGCCAGTGCGAAAAGCAGATCGCGGACCGGTACATTGTTGACCACCACGCTATAGGTTTCCGCCTTGCGGTTCTGGCGTGGCTTGGGCAAGGCGAGTGTTTGCTGGACCGGGGCGGGAATGCTGCCGGATGCCGGGCCCGGTGAATTGTCGCTATTCAAGTGGCCTCTCAGCGGCTCGCGCGGCGTCGGGGCGGCGCAGGCGGCAAGCAGGAGGGCGGTGAGCGAGGTGACGATGAATCCGATTTTCATCGGGTTATGCCTTGTCTGAACGGTATGGTCACATGTTATTAGGGTATCGCTACGATGCTAGCACGTTATATGGCGCAGGCGCAGCGTTGGCTACCGACAGGCTACTCAGTGGAGCTTGCTGACTTGCCGAGGGAAGGGCTGGATGGTTCTGATCGACTCCGGGAGGGCCTGCATGGCGGCAACGGCATCTTCGCGGCTGCTGAAGTCGCCGTAAATCACGCCGATCCGGTCGCGCCCCGAAAGGCTCGAACGATAGGCCCGGATTTGTGTCGGCTCGATGGCCGCGACGGCGCGCGACAGGAAACCTTCGACTTCGCCCGTGTGCGTGGCATCGGTGGCCAGCAACTGGATGAAGTAGTGGTTGCGTGGGGTTTCCTTGATCCAGTCGTCGTACTGCGCAAGGTGCTGGCGGGTCAGCGGGCCGAAGCGAAGCTTTTCCTGGGAGGGGGGCGGTGTCGGCGCGCTGGCAATGGGTTGGGG
>CAMKYP010000517.1 GCA_946477505.1 uncultured Dechloromonas sp.
GAGGGGAGGCGGCGCTGGCGGAGCGCCGCCTTTGGGGGCATGGAATCAGGAGCATTCGGTCGCGGCGCGCGCCTCGGGGGCGGCGGGCACCAGCGCAGCGGCCGGTTCGCGCCGTTCATGCAGCAGGATGAGCAGCGCGCCGAGCAGCGGGACGGCCGCCGCCGCGTAGGGGATCATGGCGGCACCGTAGTGGCTGTCGATGACTGCACCGCCGATGATGCCGCCAAAAGCATTGGCGAGATTGAAGGCAGCGGCAAGGAAGGCCCAAGGCTGGTGGGCGACGAGGCCGACGATGGCGAGCGAAACGATCATCGCCGGCGGCCAGAAGCGCAGCGCACCGTGCAGGTTGGCATCGGCATGCTTGCCGCCGAGGTGGTTGCCCACTACCAGGCCGGCGCCGACGATGACGAGTATCCAGGCCACTTCCGGCCGGCTGAAGCCGGCGACCTGTTCGGCTACCGGTGCGACGTAGCCATAGAAAGCCATGAAACCTGTCCAGCCGAGCACGGTGATCGCCAGCCCGGTGAGTAGGCCGCGGCTGCGGAAGGCGGCGATCTGGCGAACGATGGAGGGCGGCTTGCGATCGTCGGCCAAGTGCGGGATGTAGCGTGCGATGACGGCGAGGGCGATGGCGCCGAGCGCGGCGACGACGATGAAGGTGGCGTTCCAGCTCAGCTGATTGCCGATCCAGGCGCCGGCCGGCACACCGAGCACGTTGGCCAGCGTCAGGCCGGCGAACATCTGGCCGATGGCGCGGCCGGCCATGTTTTCGCTGACCAGCCGGGTCGCCACGACGGCGCCAATACCGTAGAACGGCCCTTGCGTCAGCCCTGCCAGCACGCGGCTGAGGAGCAGCAGCGAGTAATCGTGGGTGAAACCGGCGATCAGGTTGCCGACGATGAACAGCCCCATCAGCCCGACCAGCACGCGCTGCTTGTCGAAGCGGGCCAGCCACAGCGTCAGCAGCGGGCCGCCGATGACGATGGCGAGGGCGTAGGCGGTGATGAGGTTGCCGGCCTGGCCTTCGGTGATGCCAAGGTCTTCCGCTACCTGCGGCAGCAGGCCGGCGATGACGAATTCGGCAGTGCCGATGGCAAAGGCCGCCAGGGTCAATATCCAGACCCGGAGTGGGAGTTTCTGTTGGGTTTTCATGGTAGTTCCCGCAAAGTCAGTTGATCAGGGCGCCGCCTTCAACGTCGATGACACTGCCGGTAACGAAAGGGTTGTCGATGGCGAACAGGTAGGCCATGGCAATATCCTCCGGCCGGCCGTGGCGGCCGGCCGGCAGCGTGTCGGCGGCGCGTGCCAGCATCGCCGCGCGGGCTTCCGGGGCCATGTCGCGGTAGGCTTCGGTATCGGTCAGGCCGGGACTGACGACGTTGACACGCAAGGGGGCCAGTTCGCGCGCCAGTACCTTGGCAACGGCCTCGATGGCTGCGTTCATCGCCGCCTTGACGTAGGTGCCGGGGAGCGTACGGCGGGCGACGACACCCGAGGTCAGCGTCAAGGTGCCGCCGGGCCGGATGGCTTGCGCCGCCTCGCGGGCGACGGCGAGCGAGCCCCATAATTTGACGTCGAAGGCCGCCTTGGCTGCCGCCGGGGAAACGTCGGTGAAGCGCCCGCCGGGTGCTTGCGAGCCGGCGGTGACCACGACGTGATCGACCGGGCCGAGGCGAGCGAAAAAAGCGCTGACCGTGTCCGGCTGCGCGATGTCGATGCCTTCGGCGCGGCCAACGGCCTCGACGCGGCCGGGCCGGGTGCGCAGAGCCTCGGCGACGGCACGGCCGATGCCACTGGTGCCGCCGATGACGACGGAAAGCGTGTCTTGTTGGAATGCCATGCCATTTCTCCGGGAAAGTTGAGCTGGGTGTTGAAACTGGGGGGGAACGGAAAGCAGCTTGTGTTTCCTGAACCGGTTTACAGACTATCAACTATAATTTTTCCGGAGAATCCGTTGGTTTTTGAAAACATAATTCGGAAAAGTCGAATGATCTCACTGGAAAACTTGTCGCTCTTTCTGCGTATCGTGGAGAAAAACGGCTTGGCCGCCGCCGGACGCGAACTCGGCCTGTCGCCGGCCACCGTTTCGGAACGCCTCGCAGCCTTGGAAAGGCAGGTTGGCGCTGCCCTGCTGGTGCGCACCACGAGAGCTGTCCGACCTACCGAAGAAGGCCGGCTGCTGGTCGACGGAGCCCGCCGCTTGCTGGCCGACGCGGATGAGCTGGAAAGCAGCATCCGGCACGGCGTCGAGCATCTTTCAGGCCTCATCCGCCTGAGCGCCGCGGAAGACATCGGTGCCCGCTGTATCGTGCCCATCGTCGATGCCTTTCTCGACGAACACCCGCAGGTGAGCGTCGATCTCCATCTGAGCGACGGCTATGTCGACGTCGTCGGGCAGGGCATGGATTTGGCCGTCCGCTATGGCGAACTTGCCGACAGCGGCCTGAAGGCGCGTTCGCTTGGCGGCAATCGCAAGGTCGTCTGCGCTTCTCCCGCCTATATCGCGGCACACGGCGCACCGGCGCACCCGCTCGATCTTGCCGGGCACGAATGCCTGCTGATCCGTTTCGGCGACCAGATCGGCCATGAATGGGGGTTCCGCGTTGCCGGAGAGGACATCAAGGTCATGGCGCGTGGTCGCCGCATCGCCAATGACGGCGCCCTCGTTCGCCGCTGGTGCCTGGAAGGCCAGGGCATCGCCTACAAATCCATCCGCGACGTGCGGCGTGACCTCGCCGAGGGGCGTCTGGTCGAGCTGCTGGCCGAATATGCCCGGCCGGGCGGTAGCGGCCTGCATATCGTCTACCCCAGTGCCCACGCC
>CAMKYP010000518.1 GCA_946477505.1 uncultured Dechloromonas sp.
CTTCAAATCCATCCGGTAGAACCGGATTGATCAGCACGCCATCAATGCAGTTCTCGGCAGCAAAGGTATGTCCATTCAATTTGAACTCCGGCAGGGAGGTATCCGTGGACTGCCAGATGCCGTCCTCATCGAATCCCTGTGGCCAGACTGCATGAGCCCAGAACAACACCAACTGGTCGTCTGGCAACGGGTTACCGGCCATAGAGGTGCCGACGACGTATTCCCCATCAGCATAGAAGCCTACTGCAAGATCACCGGTCCGGCTCTGGCTATCCCGATCTCCGATCACCAGAAACAGTGATCCCTCATCAGGGGTTTCTATCGAGGCATCTATCCATTTCAGTTCTTGGGCCATTGCCATCCTTTCTGTGTTCTGGTCAGCCGTGAGTAATCTGTAAAAACCTGTTCACGATGCGCCTTTCCCTATTCAGACTGCCTTGCGTTTAGCGCGGCCTCGCACTCCGGGGAGCAGCAGCCGCTATACCGCAGCGAGTAATGGATTGTGTCGTAGAACGCCACGGGTTGGCCACAGCCGTTTGCACAGGACTTGTGTTGCTCCAACCATGCCCGCAACGATGCAGCGCGCTCCTGGCGCTCTTGCTGTTGACGCTTGGCGCGCTTCGCGTAGAAGGCTGCCTGATGCGGCTTCGGTTTAAAACTCCCATAGCGACCGGAGATTTTCATTGCGCTTTCTTTCCGGTTATTCGGTGTAACGCCAAGACCGGCAGTGCTCCCAAATACGCGAGCGGTCTTCGGTATCCACTTCGTCGTATTCGATGATGCTGCCAAGCAGAGCCGGGTGCCTCATTAGGAAGGCTGTCACTTCCTTGTCACCCGCAAGCCGAGAAAGCCCAATCTGTAGATGCTCGCGTACCTGTTCGAACAGGTCGGCTTTAAGCTGGAGCGAGAAATCATGTGTCGTGAAGGCCATGGCATCGTTTCCTATCACAGTATTTGTCTGTTGGTTAGCATTGAGCGATTACGCCTTCATCTGAAACGACCCCAGCCCGATTCTTCGTCATTTTGATCCCATGTACAGTTAGCCGACCGCCGAAAGGACTGTAGAACGATGCAATGAAAGAACCTTGGTCATCTGGTAGAAGTTCGCAATCAAAAAGGTGCTCAAAACCCTCGGTTAGCGCAACCAGACGTTCGGTGGCGTAGTTATAGAGAACTTTTGCGCTTGTATCCGAAATAACCGAATTGTTCCGAATGTAGGTCAGGTGAAAATTATTGTCATTATCTGGAGCCTGAATCTGGTAAACACCAAGAGGCGTTTGGTATTGGCGAACAAGATCTACGCGACTGGCCAACCACCCACGACTTCTTGCCGGGTATTTGTCGAGCAGCGTTTGCCATCTATCCACGAATTCCTGGAGTTTCACTGGTTCTTTCCGAAGTTAATCGTCTAAAGCAGACGAAGGAATGTTGTGCTCACGCATGTGTTTCGCGCACGCGGGGCAGACCCAACCAACTCTCGTTTTCTTCCATCCGGAATCCTTGGCTTCGCGCGCAAGCTGCTGCAAAACTTGGAGAACATCGGCGTTGGTGTCCAGCGCCATATCCTGCGGACCTTCATTGTGGTACGAAAGACAGCGTGCCCGAAACTCACCCTCGGCTGGCGTGCCGGCAAAAGACTGCGTTCTTGCTTCGCACCGGAGTTCTATCCACGTTCCCATCTCACGCCTTTTCCGAATTAGGCCATACCGCGCTTGGCACGTTCGGCATCAAGCTCAACTGCGGGGCCGATCAGTTTGCTGCCAACCGGACTATTGATGATGTCCCACGCCAAATTCATTCGTGTCCGTGCCGCTTTTGGGTTGGCTACGCCAAGAACTTCGAGTAGGGAGCAGGTCAATAGACCGCGCTCGCTGTTGCGACGCCCTGTACTCAGCGCCAATCCGGGTTTCTGCTTTAGTTTGGCAAGCCAACTGTCCATTTCTACAGCCCACTCATCGGTGGATTGAAATTCCGGATAAAGTCGCGCAAAGGAAGAAACGAGTTGCTTCTGAGTAGCACTGCTTACAGCTTTCACAATGTACGGGTCCAATAGCACGGTTTCCCTTCCAGAATCAGGCCGCTTGTGGCCATTCCTTGATTTCAATGCCATCGATAACACACCCGCCACCATTACGACCGCCCCATTGTTTGAAAAAGACGGCGACCTCTTGCTCGCGGCACTGACGAATAATATTGTCGACCCAGGTACGTTCCATTATTCGATGTTTTGCACCGGACTCTCCTCCAATGATGACCCAGTGGAAACCACTTAGATCGATTTCACCGAGGTCTTCCAACAGGGGTTCAATAGACAGGAAGCGAACCTTCGCCGGGATAGAGCGCATCTGCTCAAGGCGCCGCAACCCACTCCGTTTGTTCTCGACTGTCACACCTAGCCACACATTGGGATAACCATCGCCCCAGTCGGCTGGCAGCATGCGACGGATATTGTTTGAGCGCTTGGTTAACAATTGCCAATCGAGCATCGGGGTCGCGCGGATCGTGGGCCACATGATCCCATCCCGCGCACCTCCTGGTGCGTTCTTGTCGGCCCAGTCCATCACTGATCCGCAAAAAACCCTCTGCCTAACGCCGGTTATTTCAGCTTCCCGGTTCCAGCGAAAGGGTTTATTTTGATTCTGCAGCGTAGTCAGACGTGGCATTGTGCCGATGCCAAAGTGATTGCCACCTGTCCGCCTGTCTAGAGCCGCTGCATAGCAGTGGTCGCAACCTGCGCCGGCAGGCGCGGAACAGCCCCACCAGAAATTTTGTGTGTGGTCAGTCCAGGAGATAGCGGTTGCATCGGCCATGAGTTTCG
>CAMKYP010000519.1 GCA_946477505.1 uncultured Dechloromonas sp.
GCGTCCAGGCCCCCTGGCGTGGCGGTGTCGCCGAACTGCTGCGCGAAACCGAAAGCGCCTGAGCCTCGCCATGCCCGCCCTGCCCCGACTCTGCCTCGGCCATGTCATGCACCGGCGCCTGCGGCCGACGGTCAATGCCTTCGTCTATCCGGTGTTCTATGTGCAATTGCCGGTACGCAGCCTGGCGGCGGCGAAGTGCGCCCTGTTTTCACTCGAGCGCCCCAACCTGCTGAGTTTCCACAGCAAGGACCACGGCCCGCGCGACGGCAGCCCGCTGCTGCCGTGGATCGAAAAGCTGCTCGCCGAACACGGCCTGCCCGGCGATGGCGAGATCGTGCTGCAGACCTTCCCGCGCGTGCTCGGCTTCGTCTTCAACCCGGTCAGCTTCTGGTACTGCCATGACCGGCGCGGCGGGCTGGTCGCGATCCTGGCCGAGGTCAACAACACTTTCGGCGGCACGCACAGCTACCTGCTGCACCGGCGCGGCGAGCCGCTGGCCGACGGTGCCGAACTGCACGCCGAAAAGCTGTTCCATGTCTCGCCGTTCAACGAAATCGAGGGCGGCTACCGTTTCCGCTTCCAGCTCGAGCGCCCGGTGCAGCTCTGCCGCATCGACTACGACGATGCCGAAGGCGAACTGCTGCTCACCTCGATTTCCGGCAAACCGCAAGCCTGGTCGGCCGCAGCCCTGCTCAAGGCCTTCCTGCGCATGCCATTGCTGACCCTCGGCGTGATCGCCCGTATTCACTGGCAGGCGCTCAAGCTGTGGCTCAAGGGCGTGCCGTTCCGCGGCGCGCATCCCGCTCCCCGTCCCCTACAGGAATCATCCAAATGAACCAGACCGTTAATCAGGCGCTGATCCTGCGCGGCGATGCACCGCTGGCGCGCGATACCCGTACCGTGCTTTCCCTGCTCGAAAAACTGGCCGGCGGCCTGCTCGAGGTCCGCCTGCCGGATGGCAGCTGTGTCCTGTTCGGGCATGGCGAGCGCGGCATCACGCTGCAGGTGCACGACGAAGCAATGTTCAGCCGCGTGCTGGCGCGCGGCGACATCGGACTGGCCGAAGCCTACCTCGACGGCCAGTGGGACTCGTCCGACATCACCGGCCTGCTCGCACTGCTGGCGCGCAACCGCGACGTATTGTCCAAGGCGGTTTACGGCTCGTGGCGGCAACTGCTGGCGGCGCGCGTTCGCCACTGGTTCAACCGCAACAGCCGGGCCGGCAGCAAGCGCAACATCATGGCCCACTACGACCTGGGCAACGACTTCTACCGCGCCTGGCTCGATTCGAGCATGAGCTATTCGTCGGCCATCTACCACGCAGAAGACAACGGCTCGCTGCTTGCCGCCCAGGATGCCAAGTACCGGCGCATCCTCGACCGGCTGCAAGCCAAGGCCGGCGATAGCGTGCTGGAAATCGGCTGCGGCTGGGGCGGTTTCGCCGAGCTGGCGGTGGCCGATGGCCTGCAGCTGACCGGCCTGACCCTGTCGCCGGCCCAGCTCGAATGGGCGAAAAATCGCGTGCCGCAGGCCGACCTGCGCCTGCAGGACTACCGCGATACGCGGGAACAGTTCGACCACGTCGTTTCCATCGAGATGTTCGAAGCGGTCGGCGAACAGTGGTGGCCGACGTATTTCTCGACCGTCGCCCGCGCCCTCAAGCCGGGCGGCAAGGCGGTGATCCAGAGCATCACCATCCGCGACGACCTGTTCGCCAGTTACCGGCGCGGCACCGACTTCATCCAGCAATACATCTTCCCCGGCGGCATGCTGCCTTCGCGCAGCACCTTCAGGAAAGCCGCCGCGCGCCGGGGTCTGCAGGTCACCGACGAATTCGCCTTCGGCCTCGACTACGCGCGTACATTGGCCGAGTGGCGCGCCGCCTTCGAGGCCAACTGGCCACACATCGCGACACTCGGCTTCGACGAGACCTTCCGCCGCCTGTGGCGACTTTATCTCTGCTACTGCGAGGCCGGCTTCCTGGCCGGAAACATCGATGTCGTCCAGTTTGAACTCGCGCATCGTTGATCTTGTCGCGCCGCGCGCCCGCGCCGCCACGCCGGAGGGGAGACCATCCCGACAGACCGTGCCGACCTCGCTAGAACGCCGCACACTGTTGCTCGCCCTCGGATCGGCGGCGCTGTTCGGCCTGCCCGGGCCAAGCAGCGCCAACGCCGACATCTTGGCCGGCCTCAAACGCTGGGGCAGCGGCGAGTTTCGCCGCTTCGGCTTCCTCGTCTACGAAGCCACGCTATGGGCCGGCGACGACCCGCTGCGCCCGCCGCTGGCACTGCGCCTCGACTACAAGCGCAGTATCGAAGGCAAAGCCATCGCCGAAGCCAGCGTCAAGGAAATGCGCCGCTTCGTCAGCGACGAGGCCCTGCTGCGGCAATGGGGCGAGCAAATGCAGCGCATTTTCCCGGATGTGAAGCCGGGCGACCACATCCTCGGCATCTATCGCCCGGATGCGGCACGTTTTTATCAGGATGACCGACTGCTCGGCGCGATCGGCCTCGCCGGCTTCGCCGAAGCTTTCTTCGCCATCTGGCTCGATGCGCGGACAAGCGCGCCCGATCTCCGGACGGCCTTGCTGCGCCGGCCCGGAGCGTGAAATGAACCGCAGCCACAGCCTGGCCTATGGCGTCCTCGGCCTGCCGCTGGCCTTCGCCGCGCTACCGATCTACGTTCATGTGCCGCGCTACTATGCCGAGACCGCCGGGCTCGAACTGGCCTTGCTCGGCGGCATCCTGCTCGGCGCCCGCCTGCTCGATGCCTTCGTCGATCCCTGCCTGGGCTGGCTGGCCG
>CAMKYP010000520.1 GCA_946477505.1 uncultured Dechloromonas sp.
TTACGTAATACGGTACGAAATTCGAGGATGCCATGGCCAGAGCCGGAATCTACAAATCAGAAGTCGTCAGAGCGCGTAACAACCTGTTGGCGGTGGGGCGCTATCCATCGATCGATGCTATTCGCAGCGAGTTGGGCGATACGGGCTCGAAAGGCACGATCCACCGCTACCTGAAGGAAATCGAGGAAGAGGAAGGTGGGAGTAACGGTGCTCAGGTTGCGGTCAGCGAGGCCATCCAGGATCTGGCCGCCAGGCTTGCCGAACGCCTGCATGAGGAAGCTGATCAGCGTTTGGCGGCTCTGACCGACAAGCACAAGGCGGAAACTACTAGGCTGAACGACACCATCTCCGCATTACGTAATGAAGTGGAATCGTTCCGCAGCCAATCTGAGCGTCAGGCCGTAGAGTTGGCGGCAGAAAAATCGGACCATGCCGAAACCTTGGCCACGCTTCAGGAAGAGAAAGTTGTTCGAGCACAAATGGCTCAGCGCATCCAGGACATGGAAGGGCAACAGGCGAAGGAAGAAGCGCACCGTATCTCGTTGGAGGAAAAGCACCAGCATGCCAGAGAGGCACTGGAGCATTTCCGCACGGCGGCGAAGGAACAACGGGAGCAGGACCAGCGGCAGTTCGAGCAGCAGATTCAGTTCTTGCAGGGCGAATTGCGTGCAGCCAAGGAAACGGTGAACGCGAAACAGCAGGAACTCATCCACAGTCATCAGGATAATGCCCGTCTTTCCAGCGAGCAGGCCCATCTTCGTAGCGAGTTACATCGTTTGGAATCTGAGATTCGTCCGCTGCGTACAGCCCGGGAACATCTGGCTGTTTCCGAACAGAAGAATCAACAACAGGAAGAGCGTCTGGCCCAGCGTGCCGCACGCATTGATGAACTACTCGTGGAAAACCAAAGCTACGCAGAAAAGTTGCAGGATGCGAATCAAGCCGGGCTCCGCCTGGAGACAGAGTTGTCCGCAGCAAAGGCGGTGTTGGCCAGCCACGAACAAATCCTGCAAAGAATCACCATCAGTCAGGCACCAGCAACAAAGGGCAGTGGGCACCGCAAGGAAAGCGCTGAAAACCAAGAGTCGCTTTTTGAGCCGGAGAAATAGTCAGGGTAATCAGCCTGCGTGGCTGTTCAGTGAACCAGACAACAGGGGGATACATGGAGTCCAACGAGTATCCTCGATATCGACTTGGATTACTTCACTGAAAGTCCGGACCCGTGCGGAGGAGGCGAGCAGCTTCAACTGGTCAGCGACGACGAAATCCAAGCATGCCTCGATCCTGCAAGTCCGCTCATGCCTTGGATTCTCCAGCGAATGGTGGGAATGACCATCGCAACCGAGCCAGAATTCTGTGATGGGTTAATGAACTCGAACCACTTGTTCAACGTGGTGTGCGGTACGTTGTTTGATCCGCCGCTCTTGAGTCATAGGGCTGCCTGGCGCCATCAGCCGAAGTAATTTACGCCAGATTTTGTATTATAAATCCGTCTGTTAGCAGATGTTTTCGAGGATTTGACATGAATCCCGGCCGACCCTCAACGAATGCTCAAACTACCCAAGTATCGCGGGGCGGTATTGCTCATGATCAGCACGGCCACACTCACCGAGTTGGCCGAAAATCTGAAGCAACATCTGTATGTTGAAGAAGCGGATGGCACACGCTGGATGCTGGCATTCTGGGACCCGTTTGTGCTCCCATCCCTGATCGGTGACGCAGCGCGCGTCAATCCTTTGGTGCCGGGGCCGGTGCTGGATACGGAGCAGGTTGGTAGTTTGATGGCAACGGTTTCATGCGTGCTCTTTCAGAATTGCCATGGGGCATTGCAGGGAATCGATACCCCCCCGAGCCGAGGCATCGCGGTGCCACCCTTCATCCTGCGACAAGAGCAGATTGATCAACTGATGGACATTCCGCTTCCCGGTCAAGTCGCTGAAGCCCTGATGGCCCTTGATGAAGGCAATTCGCCACACGAAGGGCTTCTGTACAGCCTGTGCTGCGAGGCTATCGCAAATGCGCGTCGCGAGGGTCGCGACACTCTGGCTGATTACTGCGCAACCGCGCTGGACATGCTGTCCGGAAGAATCACCACGGAGAACAAGCCAACATGACAAATCAGAAAACGCATTGGCCGAAGGTATTACGGCTTACCGCACTGCTTGCAGTCGTGGCCGGGGTAATCGCCTACGGCACGTTCGTCTGGCGGGAAAACAAGGCGATGGATGAGATGGTGTCGCCGGGGTTGAGGTTGATTAACTACACAGATGACGAAGTCTATACCTCGGTGCGGAACTCAAAGTTTCCCAATCCAGGACAGGGAGCCAGTTACGACATGGGGCCGAAGACCGGCGGCGCCGGATTGATGTGCTGTGTTCCGATTCCAGCACGTTGGCGCCCTGGCATCAAGATGAACGTTACCTATCGCTTCGGCAAATGGCCTGAGGGCAAAGAGGAAAAAAAGGTTGTTGAGTTGCCTGAATATCCAGGTGGAGAGGCTGGTGATTTGTATCTTGTTTTCCATTCTGAAACTGAGTTTGAACTCCTTTCAACTAATTTTGCCCCTGGTCATCCTCGCTGGCCTGGAAAGCAAGTCGAAGCAGTTATTGAGGGCTTGAAATAATGCCGATACTACTCACAGAGCCGGCCCGCTCAGCTCCGCTAGCTTTCAATCAAGATGAGGCACGTGAGTTCGTTAAAGTGCTTGCCAATCGCAAGGAACGGAATCGGGATTGCTGCCGAGAGTTGAATCGCCCCGGGTTTCGTAGAGGCTCCGGGGTTTAAGTGCAGGCGGTAGTTG
>CAMKYP010000521.1 GCA_946477505.1 uncultured Dechloromonas sp.
ACCCAGGGAGGCCAGCCCGGTGACCGTCTCGTCGGCCAGCATGGCAGCGCCGTTGTCGGTCATCAGCGCACGCGGCAGGCCGCGCTTCATGAAGGCCTGAGACAGCCCACCAGGCTCTCGGCCGTCTCGTCGAGATACCACTGCAGGTGGCAGACCAGACGCGAGCGGTCGTCGATGACGCCGAGCAGCATCGGCTTGATCCAGGCCCCGCTGCGCGTCAGCACCTTCCGGGCGGCGTGATGGAAGTCGAGGTGCCAAAGCGCCGATACATGGTCGACCTCGAAGCTCCTGACCTCCAGTTGTTCGGGCCGGTCGCGGGCCAAGAGGGCGCCGTCGGTGGCGCGTTTGGGGCGGGCCTGGCGGAACATCCCCTGCGCCTTGAGGAAACGTCGGACTGTGGGGTAGGACGACAGCGGCGAATCGCTGCCTGCCAGGGCGGCGCGGAGATTGTCGAAATGCAGTTGCGCGGTCCAGCCCGGATGCTCGCGGTACTGGGTCGTCAGGCAGCCGATGGCCGCCGGCGTGAGGCTCTTGAAGCGGCCGATGTCGCCACGCAGGCGGTTGCGCAGAACAGCGACCGGATCGCCGGCAGCGCGGGCTGTGTAGTACCAGCGCTCAAGGGTCGAGGCGCCGAAACGGACGTCGAGGCCGGAGACCGGATGCCGCCACGCCTTTGCGGCCAGTGCGGCGATGGCCGCGGACAGCTCACCGGATGCCGGCGGTGCGGCGAGCAAGGGGCCGATGATCGAGAAGCGCAAGCGCGCCCAGCGATCCCGTTGCGGTGGATCGAGTTCGGTACTCAAGAAGGTCTCCCGGTGAGGCGGTGCCGGCGGCGTCGCTGATAGGAGTGAAGGCTACAAACCCTCGCAGATCTTGCCTATCCGCATCCTCTGCGGGTGATCAGCCCCCCTCAGGCAACGAGATCGCCGTGACCGTGAGCGGGCTCAGGAAGACGAGAAGTCGCATCAATTGCTCGGCGGCGTCGCCGCTAAACCGCTTGAGCAGACCGGCAGGGAAGAGATCGCTGGCGACCGGCGGCATGAATCGCGCACAGTGGGCCTGCCACAACGGCGTCAGAGGAAAGAGATCCACCCACCACTGACGCCAGCGTTGCAGGGTGCGGACCGGGACGTCCAGATCGGTGGAGACCCGCGCCGCCGCTGGGTTCTGCCCGGCATGCCGGGCAGAACCCAGCACCACCGCCAGCGCCAGATAGACGCGCCGGCCGAGGAAACGAACCGATGTCGATGTCTTGCGCTTGCGACAAGCGGCACAGCAGAAACTGAAGCGCGAAGCGAACTCGGACCGAACCTCTTTCAGGCAGGCACGCGGTTTCCGTGGATAGTTGGCGCGGTGGAGAACGCCGCCACATGCGCATCGCCCCGAATGCACTTCAGCGGCCAGCTCCGCGTCAATGCGCAGCAATAGTCGGAAAAACTTGGGGTCCTGCAGCAGGGCATGGCACACTTGAACGGTCTCGAGGCTTGGTAACCCGAGACTCCCCCGAAGGGTTCGTTTGTTCAAGTTCCCCGAGGGGGGTCACCTACTCAACATCACGCTGCTTGACCATTTCCGCAGCGAATGCCATCGAGATTGGTGACCGTACTCAGATCGGCAGGCCGATGACCGTGGAGTTGTTGTTGATGCCGGGCGCGAAGCTGACGTGCGCCTTGATATCGTTGCCGCCGGCCTGCATGGTGGCGACGAAGTTGATCCAGCCCGGCAGCAGGCCGTTGGTGAGGGCGCTGTTGTTGGTCGTGGTGGTAACGCCGGCGGCAGTGGTGGTCTTGGCTTCACGGTTCACGTAGTAGCCGTTGATCGTGCCGTTGATGTCGAGAGTCACGTCCCCTTGGGTATAGCTCACCGCGTGGGCTGAACCGGCGGCGGAAAGGATGGCAGCGCCCAAGAGTTGGGCTGTACGCATATGCTTCATCAGGTTTTCTCCATTTATTGGTCTGGATGGGTTGGTACTACACGACGCGCATGTTCCCCCGATTCCCTGGAAGCGCGCCGCGCGTCGATCATTAGCAGCAAACAATGTGCCAGAGCTGCCAAAAGGGGATGCCCGAACAAATAAAACCCGGTACGGCAATGTGTTGTGCCCGGTGGCGATGTTTTTGGCACGACCTGAGCAAGGCACTCGGGGTGTGCAATTTCTAAACACGGGTGTAACGTTGTGTAACACAACGTGTGTCACATGGGCGAAACATAGTCCGCCGATAGCCCAGCACGAGACCAGGCGAACGTCGGGCGCCAAGGACAGAAGCCACTGACGGACTTGAAACTGAAACCGGCTTGGGTCACGAAGGAACTGGCCGAGATCAACCCGGAGCGCGATCTGCTAAAAATGCGCAACCCATTTCGCGAGGGAGTCGCAGTGAAATACGGTCTGATCGATTCACTGCGACATCAGCATCTGGTGGCGGCCATGCGCCCGATTCTGGGCGTGTCTGAAAGTGCTTACGCTGCCTGGCGAAGCTGTCCGCCATCAGCCAGGGCCAAGACAGAGGCACGACTTGAAGCGGAGATTCAGGCAGTTCACCAGCGGACCCGTCAGATCTCCGGACCGGAACGCTTGCAGGGCGATCTCTCCGATCAGGGCGGCTGAACCCAAAAACCGTAGTTACCCGATTCCATCCGCATGATGCGTGAGAAATCGAAGGTCTTGAGGGGGGCCGATTTGGGCGAGGGTATGCTTGAGATGGTCGCAACACAGGGACCAGACGGATGTTGGGTTGGACTGCTCCGCAGCCAGAGCCACCCAGCCCTTGAGCCAGGCAGAGCCCCA
>CAMKYP010000522.1 GCA_946477505.1 uncultured Dechloromonas sp.
GTTCGAGCGCGTTGTCGAAGGACGCAGAGTCCGACTGGCCGCTGCATTACCCCGGCCAGTCGGACTCTGCGTCCTTCGACAACGCGCTCGAACTGCTCGTCATGGGCGGCGGCTACTCGCTGGCCCAGGCCGTCATGCTGATGATCCCGGAAGCCTGGGAAAAGCACACGACGATGGACGAAAACCGTCGCGCCTTCTACGAATACCATGCCGCGATGATGGAGCCGTGGGACGGCCCCGCCGCCGTTGCCTTCACCGACGGTCGCCAGATCGGCGCCACGCTGGACCGTAACGGCGTGCGTCGGGCCCGTTATCTGGTCACGGACGACGACCTCGTGGTCATGGCCTCCGAATCGGGCGTGCTGCCGATCCCGGACAAGAAGATCGTCAAGAAGTGGCGTCTGCAGCCGGGCAAGATGTTCCTGATCGACATGGAACAGGGCCGCATCATCGACGACCAGGAACTGAAGAACTCCCTGGCCAACGCCAAGCCGTACCGCGAATGGATCGAGAAGATCCGCATCAAGCTCGACGAAGTACCGGCTGCCGACGAAAAGTGCGCCGCGTCGTCCGCCTCGCTGCTCGATCGCCAGCAGGCTTTCGGCTACACCCAGGAAGACGTCAAGGTCATCCTCGAGCCGATGGTCCAGAATGGCGAAGAAGCCACCGGTTCGATGGGTACCGACTCGGCTCTGCCGGTGCTGTCGGCCAAGAACAAGACGCTGTACGCCTACTTCAAGCAGTTGTTTGCCCAGGTGACCAACCCGCCGATCGACCCGATCCGCGAAGAGCTGGTCATGTCGCTGGTATCCTTCATCGGGCCGAAGCCGAACCTGCTGAATACCAACGACATCAACCCGCCGATCCGCCTCGAAGTGTCGCAGCCTGTCCTGTCCTTTGCCGACATGGAAAAGCTGCGCAACATCGGCAAGTACACGTCGAACAAGTTCCGCTCCTTCGAACTGGACATCTGCTATCCGGTAGCCTGGGGCAAGGACGGCATCGAAGCCCGCCTGGCTTCGCTGGCTGCCGATGCCGAAGATGCCGTGCGTTCCGGCGCCAACATCCTGATCGTCTCCGACCGTCAGGTCAGCGCCGAGCAGGTCGCCATCCCGGCGTTGCTGGCTACGTCCACCATTCACCAGCATCTGGTCAAGAAGGGCCTGCGCACCAGCGCCGGTCTGGTCGTCGAGACCGGTTCGGCCCGCGAAGTGCATCATTTCGCGCTGCTCGGCGGTTATGGTGCTGAAGCGGTGCATCCGTACCTCGCGCTGGAAACCATCGAATCCCTGGCCAAGGGCGATGCCGAGAAGGCCGAGAAGTTCACCAAGAATTTCATCAAGGCCATTGGCAAGGGGCTGTGCAAGGTCATGTCCAAGATGGGCATCTCGACCTACATGTCCTACACCGGCGCCCAGATCTTCGAAGCGATCGGCCTGCAAAAGGACTTCGTCGAGAAGTACTTCACCGGCACGCCGTCGAACATCGAGGGCATCGGTGTCTTCGAAGTCGCCGAGGAAGCCATCCGCCTGCACACCGAAGCCTTCTCGGCTGATCCGGTGCTGGCCACCATGCTCGACGCCGGCGGCGAATACGCCTACCGCACCCGTGGTGAAGAGCACGTGTGGACTCCGGACTCTATCGCCAAGCTGCAGCACTCGACCCGCTCCGGCAAGTACGAGACCTACAAGGAATACGCCAAGCTGATCAACGATCAGACCAAGCGTCACCTGACTCTGCGCGGCCTGTTCGAGTTCAAGCCGCAAGGCGCGCCGATCCCGCTCGACGAAGTCGAGCCGGCCAAGGAAATCGTCAAGCGTTTTGCTACCGGCGCGATGTCGCTCGGCTCGATCTCGACCGAAGCACATACCACGCTGGCCATTGCCATGAACCGCATCGGCGGCAAGTCGAACACCGGTGAAGGCGGTGAAGACGCCAAGCGCTTCCAGCCGCTGAAGGCCGGTCAGAAGCTGTCGGAAATCGTCGGGGCCTCGCGCATCGAACGCGACTACACCTTCAAGGAAGGCGACTCGCTGCGTTCCGCCATCAAGCAGGTCGCTTCCGGCCGCTTTGGCGTGACTACCGAGTACCTGGTCAATGCCGACCAGATCCAGATCAAGATGGCGCAAGGCGCCAAGCCGGGTGAAGGCGGTCAGTTGCCGGGTCACAAGGTCTCCGAGTACATCGGCTTCCTGCGTCACTCGGTGCCGGGCGTCGGCCTGATCTCGCCGCCGCCGCACCACGACATCTACTCCATCGAGGATCTGGCTCAGCTGATCCATGACCTGAAGAACGCCAATTCGCGCGCTTCGATCTCGGTCAAGCTGGTGTCGGAAGTCGGTGTTGGTACGGTTGCTGCCGGTGTCGCCAAGGCCAAGGCCGATCACGTCGTGATCGCCGGCTTCGACGGTGGTACGGGCGCTTCGCCGCAATCCTCCATCAAGCACGCTGGTACGCCGTGGGAACTCGGCCTGTCCGAAACCCAGCAGACCCTGGTGCTGAACCGCCTGCGTTCGCGTATCCGCGTTCAGGTCGACGGCCAGATGAAGACCGGTCGCGACGTCGTCATCGGCGCGCTGCTCGGTGCCGACGAATTCGGCTTCGCTACCGCGCCGCTGGTCGTCGAAGGCTGCATCATGATGCGCAAGTGCCACCTGAACACCTGCCCGGTTGGCGTTGCCACCCAGGACCCGGTGCTCCGTCAGCGCTTCTCCGGCCAGCCGGAGCACGTCGTGAACTACTTCTTCTTCGTCGCCGAAGAAGCCCGCGAAATCATGGCCCAGCT
>CAMKYP010000523.1 GCA_946477505.1 uncultured Dechloromonas sp.
AGTTCAAGCAGAAGCAGATGGAGCTTGGCTCCGAGGTGCGCGGATTGCAGCCCTACGTAAACACGCCTGAATTTCCTGCGAAGTGGGCAGAGACGGCTGACCGCCTGCACCAGCGCGGGTTGCTTGACGATCGCGCTCATCAGCAATGGCGCAACACGCCGTCGCCGCTGCTCCTGAAGAGCATGATTGCTCAGACTGAGGACCCGACGCTTTCGTTCCGCAAGCAGGAGGCGCAGCGTGAGCAGGGCAACGCGGATCGAGATTTCGGCCTGAAACAGCGCACGCTTGAGGCCACCATTAGCGGCAGCAAGGTCCCGGCCAACTTCCAGAGAGCGCCCGATGGCAGCGTTGTGCCGATCAAGGGCGGCCCAGCCGATCCCGCGTACCTAAAGCAGGCTGCGGATGCGAAGGGAGAGGGCAAAAACCCATTCTCTCAGAGCCTGTTGAAATCCGACGCAGAGCGGGTAGCGGGCTACTCCGATTCAGCAAAACTGGCCAGCGAAGGTATCGCAACGCTCGACAATATCGACGCCCTGCGTAAGCAGGCGTTCACTGCGCCAGTCATCGGCGGAATAGCGTCTAAGGTCGGGCACCCCGCAACACAGGCACTTGAGGCCGCAACCAACAGCCTGTCGCTTGACGTCGCCCAAAAGATGAAGGGTTCGCTCTCCGACAAGGATATTGCCTTCGTTAAGAGCCAGGTCCCGACCGTTGCCATGGGTGGAGCGGCTGGAGAGGCCACCTCGCAAATGCTGCGCGGGGCTTTTGAGCGCACCAAGCAGCGCGCAGACTTCTATCGCCAGTGGGCCGAGCAAAACGGCAACATCAATGGCGCTGACGCTGCTTGGAACAAGTTTGCCGACGAAAATCCGATCACGATCCCCGACAAGAAGGCGCTTGGTGGCCGAAGGTTTAACCCCGACTTCAACAAGGATTACTCGCCTTATATGAAGGGAGCCAAGAAAGCCGCCTCTGTCAACGCACCCGCCGGGGCTATAGCCGCCCTGAAGGCCGACCCGTCACTTAAAGCTCAGTTCGAACAGAAGTACGGCGCTGGCTCAGCCGCTGGCGTACTGGCTTCCGCCGACGACGAAGAATAGCCAAATGCCAAACTTCTTCGATCAGTTTGACGGCACACCAGATGCTGCAAGCGCAGCCGCGCCGCGCGGCGTCCGCAACAATAATCCGTTGAACATCGAGGATGGCAACTACACAAAATCTCAAGCCGGGTTCACCGGCTCGGATGGCCGCTTTGCCAAATTCGAGAACATGGATCAGGGGTTCGCGGCAGCCGAAAACCTGCTCGGAACGTATCATAGCAAGCACGGGATCAACACCATTTCTGGTGTTATCAATCGCTGGGCTCCGGCGAGCGATGGGAACCCAGTATCGGCATATGCGAGCAAGGTGGCGAAAGAGATCGGAGTTGATCCCGACCAGCCAATTGATCTTGCCAATCCGGTTGTCCGCGCTCGCGTGGCCTCATCCATGGCGAAGTTTGAGAACGGCGTTGATGTACCGCGCTCCACAGACATCAGCGCGCAATCAAAGCCGAAAGGCAATTTCTTCGATCAGTTCGACGAAGCCAAGCCTTCGGCAGATGCCACACCAGCTACTCCAGGTGTGAAGCGAGTCTACATCGGCGGCACGCAGGACCCGAAATCCCCATTCAGTGAACGCATTGCTGGCGACGGCACTGGACCTGGCTTGATCCAGCAGCCCACGACTGACCGCTTCCAGCGGATGGCGATTGATTTTAACAACGAGATGGCCGGAGCCGGTCAGCTTACGACGTCGAACATTGGCGCCCAGTCCAAGAACCTGATTTCGGACAAGGTGCAGGAGGGCGATGATGGCAATGCATACTTTGTCGACCCAAAGACGGGTAAACTGACGCAGGCTGACAAAGCGCAGCACGTCATCCTGACTGACCCGGCTGACAACCAGCTTAAGGTATACGCACGCACGGACGAAACCGATGAGGGCCGCATGTCGGCTGCGGGCCGTCTGCTGCGCGTCGGGACAATGACCAGTGCGCCGACTGTTGCCGCGACAGAGAAGGCGGTCGGTAGCGCGCTGCTTACGGGCGGCAAGGCTGCGGCAACCGCCGTTACCGAGGGCCAGCAGGTTGCGCAAGCGGCGGAGCGCGTCGGGGTGGACCTCCCGCGCGCCGTGACGAGCGATACATTGGGTGCGCAGCAGGCCGGTAAACTTGCTGCGAATGTCCCGCTCGCCGGGCTACCCTTGCGCAAGGCGTCCCAGACCGCGATCCAGCAGATGGATGACGTCATGACGGCGTCTCGCGCTGGTTATGGCGCCGGCAATCCGGCTACCGCCGGCGCGGCGATTCGGGAGGGTGTCACCGAGGCAATCAAGTCTGGACCGATCAAGCAACGCGTCAACGCACTCTATGACAAGGTCGACAACCTGGTTGATCCAACCGCTGTTGGACCTATGCCCAACACTCAGCGTTTGGCAAGCGCCATTGAGGCTCGCAGAGTTAACGGCGCGCTGCCCCAGTCCGCAAAAGTGGCCGAACTCGAAGAGGCGCTGTCCCGTAAGGGCATGAATTACGAAGGGATCAAGGACCTGCGATCTTACTTTGGCGAGATGCTGGATGGATCGAAGGTGATCCCTGATGGGCTTGGCCAGAAAGAGGTCAAGCAAATCTACGGCGCGCTCTCCGACGATATGCGGTTGATTATCGCTCGCGCAGGCGGGCCTGAGGGCCTTGCCGCATACAAGCAGGCAGAAAAGGCTGCGGCGAAGTGGTCGCAGGTCC
>CAMKYP010000524.1 GCA_946477505.1 uncultured Dechloromonas sp.
GGGAAAGTAAAACGACGGAGGCAAGCTTGAACCAGAATCGTCGCCGGTTTTCCCGGATTCCCTTTCATTGCGAAGCCAGACTTTTCCTGCCCGATGGCGAGCATGTCGTCGAGGTGCTCGATCTCTCGTTGCAAGGCGCCTTGATTGCGCCGACGAGCCCGATGTACGTCACGGTCGGCAGCCAGGGAACGCTGAAAGTCCGCCTTGACGAACTGGGCTCCGGCATCCGGATGGATGTGTCCATCGTGCATCATGTCGCCAATTACTACGGTCTGCTATGTCGTGAAATCGATCTGGACAGCGTGACGCACCTGCGTCGGCTGGTTGAGTTGAATCTCGGCGACGAAAAACTAGCCGAGCGCGAATTTGCATTGCTGACGAGCAGCTGAGGCTCGTATCAGGCGCGAAAAACCCCGCGAAAACCGTCTTTCGGGGGTTGCTACCCTTCTGTCATTGTGTTCATAATCTCCCCATAATATTGCCGTACGCTCCGCTTGGCGGGGCGCAGCGGCAGGGGTTTGGGGAGGATGTATGTTTGCACGAGGTGCTTTATTTCGTGCGGCAGGTTCGCCGCCGATAAGCTTGGCATGGGCCGGGTGAAGGCCATGACTTGCTCGTCAATGTTCCCGGAGCCGTGCGTGCTGACTGGGGTGTGGCACGAAACCGGTCTGCATCACACCCAGCTTTGCGCTCTCCAGCAAGCCATCTTTGAAAATGCCGGACGGGCGATCATCCTGACCGATACGCAGGGGATGATTCTCTACTTCAATGCCCAAGCCCAGAAAATGCTGGGTTATACGTGGGAAGAGGTCGTCAGCCGGGAGACGCCCCTGATCTTTCACCTGGCCGAAGAGGTCGGTGAGCGTGCCCGGGGAGTGGCACGCCAGCGCGGTGCGCCTGCACCCGAGGGCTTTTCCGTTTTCGTGGCCGACCTCGGCCCGGAGCAGCCGGTAATCGAAGCCGAATGGACCTATGTCCGAAAGGATGGTTCGAGCTTTCCTGTCAGCCTGTGCATCAGTCTGCTGCGCGGCAAGCGCGGTGAGATTCTGGGTTACCTTGGCATCGCGACGGATATTTCTGAACGGCTACAGCACGAACAGAGTCTCCGGATTGCGGCCATTGCCTTCGCTTCGCAAGCGGCGATCATGGTTACCGATGCGGAGCAGCGCATTCTGCAGGTTAACCAGGCCTTTTCGACGCTCACCGGCTATCCGGTTGCCGAGGCGATCGGCAACACGCCCAGCATACTGAAGTCCGGGCGGCAGGATGCCGCGTTCTATACCGAGATGTGGCGTACGCTCGCCGAAACGGGGCATTGGCAGGGAGAGATCTGGAATCGCCGCAAGAATGGGGAGATTTTCCCGGAATGGCTGACGATCAGCAGCGTGCGGGATGCCTCGGGCAAGGTGACGCATTTCGTCAGCACTTTTTCCGACATCAGCAATTTGAAAGTCGCCGAATCGGAGATTCATCATCTGGCTTACTATGATCCTTTGACGGCCATGCCCAACCGCCGCATGCTCCTCAACCGGCTGGAAAAATCGTGCCTTGCCAGCAAGCGTGACGGCCATTTCGGGGCGCTGTTGATGATCGATATCGATCACTTCAAGACCTTGAACGATACCCTGGGCCACGATGTCGGCGACCGTTTGCTGACCGAAGTCGCCAATCGGCTGGCAGCGTGCATACGCGAATGCGACACGGCGGCCCGCCTGGGGGGCGACGAGTTCGTGATCATGCTCGAAAATCTGGGGGTCGATGCCGAAGGAGCCGCTCTCCAGGCGGAAGCGATCGCTGAGAAGGTTCGTTTCGAATTGGCGCGCCCCTATTTGTTGATCGGCGATACCGAGTACTTTCGATCGGCGAGCATTGGGATCAGCCTTTATCAGGGCTGTGAAAAGACTGTCGACGTGCTGCTCAAGCAGGCCGATATCGCCTTGTACAAGTCCAAGGATGCAGGGCGCAACGCGATCCGCTTCTTCGACAACGCCATGCAGATTGCACTGGACGAGCGGGCGGCCCTCGAGTCGGGCCTGCGCCGTGCCTTGTCGCGAAACGAGTTCGTGCTGTACCTGCAGCCGCAGGTCAATGCGGCAAGCCGCCTGGTCGGGGTCGAAGTGCTGCTGCGCTGGCGTCCTCCCGGGCAGGCCATGGTTTCGCCTGGCGATTTCGTTCCGCTCGCCGAAGATACCGGGTTGATCGTGCCAATCGGTTTGTGGGTACTCGATCAGGCCTGTGCTGAATTACGCCACTGGGCTAACGATCCGGAGACGGCGAACCTGACCATGGCGGTCAATGTCAGCGCCCGCCAGTTCCGCCAGGGCGACTTCGTTAGCCAAGTCGGCGATGCCCTGGCGCGGCATGGCGTGAACCCCGGGTTGATCAAGCTGGAACTGACTGAGAGTCTGCTGCTCGACAAGGTCGAGGATGTGGTCGCCAAGATGCAGGCGCTGCGCCGCATGGGGGTTCGCTTCTCGCTTGACGATTTCGGCACCGGCTACGCCTCCCTGTCTTACCTGAAACGTTTTCCGTTCGAGCAACTCAAGGTGGACCGTTCCTTCATCAGCGACATCATGCGCAACAGCGACGACGCAGGCATCGTGCGGGCTATCCTGGCGATGGGCAATACGCTGCGCCTGAACGTCGTTGCGGAGGGCGTGGAAGACACCGAACAGCACGCCTATCTGGTCAGTCACGGCTGCGCTTTCTTCCAGGGTTACCTGTTCGGCAAGCCGATGTCCTGCGCCGAGTTTCGCCAGACCCTGGGCGGCTATC
>CAMKYP010000525.1 GCA_946477505.1 uncultured Dechloromonas sp.
TGGCCGGGCGTCATGCCCTCGATTTCGCGGAAAGCCTCGTAGAAATTCGATTGCGATGTGAAGCCGACGCTCAGCCCGACCGACAGCACCGACGCAGAGGGCTCGCCGAGCAGCATCTCGCATGCCGCAGCGATGCGCCATTCGCGCAGATAACGGGCGAAACCCTTGCCGAGCCGGGTGTTGAGCAATTCGGAAAGCTGGTGCGGGCTGAGTTCGAGCCGTTTGGCCAGCGCGGCGAGGCTCAAATCGGGATCGGTATACAGGTGCTCTTCCCGCATCAGCGTCTGCAGCCGCAGCTCGACGCCCGGGCAATCGACCTGTCCCAGTGTCGAGACGGCATAGGCCGTGCGAGCCGCCTCGCCGATTTCGCCGTGCAGGCCGGGGCGCCGGCCGAGGGTGAGCTGGACGAGCAGGAAGGCAAGGCCGATGGCGGTGGCGTACAGGCTGTAGAACAGCTTGCCCGGTAGTTCCGCCTGCAGCAGGCCGAGGCCGGCGACCCCGACGGCGATGGCGAAGACGCCGCCGAGCAAGCCCATTTCGCGGCGAAAGCCGGCCCGTGTGGCGCGCAGGGCGTAGAGGCTGCGCCCCAGCCAGACCAGATAACCGGCGCCGACGACGAATGCTGCAGGGAGGGCGACGGGCGGAGGCAGCCAGGGGGCGATCACGACCGGCAGCAGGTGCGGCAATTGCCCTGCATCCGGGGCGGTCGGTCGTTCCGGGTGCAGCAGTGGGCGGGCGAACAGGAAAAAGGCCGGGGCGACGGCGAACAAGGTGCTGCGGTAGAGGGGGCTGTCGATCCAGGGCTGGTCGAGGTCGAGCCAGGCGAAGTGCGCCAGTTGCAAGCCGGCCAGCGCAAGCAGCAGCAACAGCCCCATGCGACGGGCGCCGGCCAGCTCCCGGTAGCTGTCGTCGCGGAAATGCGTCAAGGCCAGCGTCAGCGCGCTGAACAGGGAAAAGCCGGCGAACAGGATGGCGAGAGCGGTCACGATGGAGGGGCTGGAAGGCGGGTGATGGCCCGGTGGAAATCCGGTCAGGCCATCGTCATTCGCCTGGAAAGATAGCATGCCCCCGAGGGCGGCAGCTCAGCTGAGCGGGCCGATCGTGAAAATTGGCCAGGCTGACAGCGCCGACGGGGGCAGCGCATCGCATGTGCCGTGCTTCTTTTTCTTCTTCAGTTTCGGACAGCCCTTGCAGGGCGGGTCCGATTTGCAGCATTTCTTGGCCATGCCCGGCTCTCCTAGGTCTTGCGCGCGACCCAATACGTTGCGCCGCGCGGGCCGTAGCGTTCGGCATGCGCTTCGTCGCGGGCCAGCGCGAATTCGTCGCCGATCGTCAGGTAGCGGGTTTCCGGGCCGAGCGTCAGCCACATTTCGCCGTCTACCACCCGCGCCCGGACGGCGAACGGGTGAGTGTGCGGCGCGATGACGGCGTCAGCTGGCCAGCTGCGCGCCAGCACCTCGTCAAATCCTTCGGCCAGCATTTGGCGTTCGAATTGGGCAAAGGTGCCGGTCGCCATGATGGTGCCTCAGAGTGCAGCCAAGGCGGCGGCGTAGTCCGGTTCGTTCTTGATTTCGGAAACCAGTTCGCTGTGGATGACCCGGTCGTTTTCGTCGAGGACGACCACGGCGCGGGCGCTGACGCCGGTCAGCGGACCGCTGGCGATGGCGACGCCGTAGGTTTCGAGGAAGTCGCGGCCGCGCATGGTGGACAGCGTGACCACGTTGCTCAGGCCTTCGGCGCCGCAGAAACGGGCCTGGGCGAAGGGCAGGTCGGCGGAGATGCAGAGCACGACGGTATTCGGCTTGTCGTTGGCCTTGGCGTTGAACTGGCGGACCGAGGTGGCGCAGGTCGGCGTGTCGATACTGGGGAAGATGTTGAGGATCTTGCGCTTGCCGGCCAGGCTGCTCAGGGCGACATCGGACAGATCCTTGGCGACGAGCGAGAAGGCAGGGGCAGCATCGCCCTTTTGGGGGAAGTTGCCGCTGACGGTGATCGGGTTGCCGCCGAGGGTTACGGTTTGGGACATCGGGTGCTCCACGGGTTGAGGTGCGGGTTGGACGGGGTAGCCGCGGCTTGGTTCAATCGGGGAACGACCATGTGGCCGTTCCCCGATGATTCCGCTACATCAGCCGTCCAGTCCGAGCGCCTTGGCCACGCCGGCGCCGTAGGCCGGGTCGGCCTGGGTGCAGTTGGCGATATGGCGGCGCTTGATCTCCTCCGGCGCATCGCCCATGGCGCGGGCGGTGTTGTCGAACAGGCGCTGCTGCTCATCGGCCTTCATCAGGCGGAAAAGATTGCCGGCCTGCGAGAAGTAGTCGCCGTCCTCACGATGGTTCCAGTGGTCGGCCGCGCCCTCGACGGACAGCGGCGGCTCGCGGTAGTCCGGCTGCTCCTCCCACTGGCTGTAGCTGTTGGGCTGGTAGCCGAGGGTGGCGCCGTGGTTGCCGTCGATGCGCATGGCGCCGTCGCGGTGGTAGCTGTGGAACGGGCATTTCGGGGCATTGACCGGAATCTGGTGATGATTGACGCCGAGCCGGTAGCGTTGCGCATCGCCGTAGGAGAACAGCCGGGCCTGCAGCATCTTGTCCGGCGAGAAGGAAATGCCGGGGACGACGGCGGCCGGGTTGAAGGCCGATTGCTCGACTTCGGCGAAGAAGTTCTCCGGATTGCGGTTCAACTCCATGACGCCGACCTCGATCAGCGGGTAGTCCTTGTGCGGCCACACCTTGGTCAGGTCGAAGGGGTTGTA
>CAMKYP010000526.1 GCA_946477505.1 uncultured Dechloromonas sp.
GGCTTCCCATCGTCAAAGGCTCGTCCCTCTCCAAGCTTTCCCTGAGACGTAGAAAACGTTCCTGCTTCTTCAATTCAGAAGCCAACGGCAGCAGATAGATCTGATCCTTTTTGACGACAACACGGATTGCCGCCATGCCGTCAAAAACGGCCAGCAATTTTTCGGAATTAATGTCGATGACGGGATTGTCCCGCTCACCGATACGCTTGCTCGAGACCACCCGTGAGCCGTCGGGATTCGCTTGTAAAACAACCGTCCGACCATCAACCGATATATCAAACCGCTGGCCTGGCTTGAAGCCGGCACGTTCTGTTTGGGTGCCTTCCAGCCAAATACGCGGCTTGCCTCGGTTCTGCCCAACCTTCTTCACGTAATAGCCTTCAAGCACCTTTGACCTCCCTCAGAATCGTCATCATTTTCGTCACAAAAGCCAAACCACCACTCAATCCAAGTCCTAATCCCGGCACCATGTGCCAGCCTTAACGGCCACGACTTTGCGCGTTCCCTTCCTGAGACCGTACGGACACCTTGCCGTCGCGCCCGCGCTGCACATCAAGGATTTCCCCCACCGCCGGTCGAACAGCAAAGTCCGTCAACCGATGAGCGACCTTGGCCCCTTGGCCGAGATCCTGAATTACCGTTGCCGACGACACACTGGCCACCTTGCCCACGAAACGACCGGTCTCGGCCATTTTGACGCCTTCCGGCAAACGCTCCGGCATTCGCTTCGGCGTTGCCGCCCGCACATCGAGGGCCTTTTCGACCAGTTGCTGATTCAATCCTTGCAACGACACGAATTGGGCGAAAGACGCCACGCCATTAAACAGAAGTACCTTTTGCGACTTGTCGAGGCCGTCGACCACGCTAATCGCCAAATCACCCGAATTCGGTTCGATAAACGGCGACGAGACGGCAAGCTGCCGGCTATTTTCGATGACCTGGCCACTGCCCTTGTAATAGAGCACCGTCACATCGGCACCCACAGCCGGCACTGCGGCGAGGCGTCGATTTTCGTGCGTCACCACACCATTTTGAGTCGCCTGGACGGTAAAGTCTTGCGACTGAGCAACCACCACACCCTGTGACAACTCGTCGGGAATCTGATCCGTCACAGAGCGTCCAACGGATTCGCTGGCAGCTTTCAGAACCTGGGGAAGATTGCCGGCCATGGCGCGCTGTTGCAGCACTTGCGCCTCAATCCATGGATGGCTAAAGCCGTCGATCAACGATTCATAATCCTCCAGAACGCCCGGTGACAACGGCTCAGCAGCCAATCCCGACGAAACGAGAGAGGCATCCATCACCGAAGACATCCAGGCGCTGCGCAGGGCAATCAACTCGGCAGTTTTCAGCTTGTCACGGGCCGAAGTTTCATCAAGTCCCAAGCGGGCAACCACACCCATCGTTCGTTCTTCGTCGAATACTTGCTCCACAACATCGGAAGGCAACTCTGCGGCAATTGGCCCGTTGAAATAGATCGAAAATGAAGTACGACTGAGTTCCGAAGAGGGATCAGACACACGATTTACAGCGCCACTCAACTGAGCTTGTGCCGCAAAATCCGCAAATCGCATCTTAAAAGGCTGCATTATTTCCTCCACCATCACAGGTCTGCATTGCAATATGAATTGTCATTATTCTAACGAGCGAATGAACATGACACAATGTATTGCCGATACTACAAGCTATCGACCACGGCTTTGCGACTGCTCGCGCTCACCTACCGTTCCGCGCCCTGCATTAAAGGTAATCGTTGCCATTTCACCAACGACCACTGATCGCGATAATTTGCTCAAGGGCAGCACAACACCATCACCCCGCCCAGTAGCCTGAAACACCAGCCCCTTTTCAGCGTCTACACCGACAATCGGCCCCACAAAAATTCCTTGTTTCGGCCCATCACCAGTATCCAGGAGGTTCAACAGCGCACCCGTATCGATTCGAGCAAGCCCCAGGTTCCTGGCAGCAGCCAAAAGCACCTCGCATTGCGAAGTTCGATCAGCCGCAGTGGCCTGCTCCGCCGTCTGCTGATCAGCCTTCAATACGGGATTCGCTGGCGAATCCGGATCAAACGTCCACGGAGAGTTTTCCATCATCAGTTCAACTTCGCGAATGCGAAAGTCCGTTGCCTCGGTTTCCTGACCCTTGGCGATGGATAGCTCCAGGCCTTCGAGTTCGGCTTGCAACGCAAGATAGCGGTCCGACGTCATAAATTCAGCGAATGCCGGCTCATTCAAAATACGCTCAGCCCACTCAGCGTCGTCCATAACCCGGAGATTTTCCAATGCCTGGACCGTGACCATGGCACGCCTGGCGGAAAGGCAACCGAGTTCGGCGCCACTTACCGTCACTTGCCCATCGCCTTCGGAAACGACAATGCCAACAAATTCCAAGGCGCCCCGGCCAAAATACACCTTGTCATCAACGCGTATCTGGCTTGCAATCAAAGGCGCCTTATTGCCGCTGTCGCGCTCCTGCAAAACCTTTTCCCAGCCGATTTCCAGCTCCAGTCGGGAAACTCGAAATTCGGAATCAGGTGTAGCAATGCGCTTGCATAGAGCGGCTCGCTTTCGTACAGGTCACCGACATTCGCTTTCGGCATCTGTACAGCAACGTCCCTCACGTAATTTAGGAGGCCCAGATGGATAGCCGTGTCCATTCCATCGAGCATTTCCTTCGAAATAGCTTGTTTGCCGGCGACGGGCTGGCTCTGCACCCACACCTTATTCAATGCGGAACGCGCC
>CAMKYP010000527.1 GCA_946477505.1 uncultured Dechloromonas sp.
AGCGCGGCTGTGGCTTGTGCCAGCGCTTCGGCGATGCACTGGGCGATGGTGCTGGCGGGGGTGCCGCGGTCGCAGCCGAGGCCGAGGGCAATTTTCATATCCTTCCTCCGTGACCAAGCTTGGTGCGGAGCGCTCCCTTCCCCTTCGAGAGCGCCGAGCAGCGCAGAGCGACCGGGGGCAGTCGGTTTGCAATGTTTGAGCCGCAGGCGAGTTTTGCAAACCGCCCGGTTGATCGAGCAGCGCAGGGAACCGGGCCAACGGCCCGGCGCGAACGCTGGGGTCGCCTTTCTTTGCTTCCTTTCTTTGGCGAAGCAAAGAAAGGAAGACGCCGCTCAACGGCGGAAAGCAGCGGTTGAAGCGCTTGCATGTACGTCATTGCGGCCGATAAACCACACGCCGTCCGGCAAGTTGCGCGGCGATGCCGTCCGGCATGGCGCGCTGGCTGACCCACAGCACGGCGGCGAAACGGTCGAGCGGCACCTCTTCCAGCTTGCCGAACTGCGTCACATTGGCCGGCAGCGGCCCCTTGCGGCCGTTGGCATGATTCGTCCACCAGTCGGTACTGCCGGCTTCTTGCACCAGCGCCACGGCTTCGTCGTTCACCATCGCAGCGCTGCAGCGGACGATTTCGTCGTGGGTGGCCTCGAATTTCCAGCCCAGCTCGCGGCCGAGCAGGTCGACGGCGATGGTTTCGCGGGCGTCCGAGGCGGTGGTCAGCACCGCTTGCGCGCCGAGCGCGGTGGCGAGGTGGCCGGCGAGCTGGTTGGCGCCGCCGAGGTGGCCGGAAAGCATGGGGATGACGAACTTGCCGGCTTCGTCGATGACGACGACGGCCGGATCGGTTTCCTTGTCCTTGAGATGCGGCGCGATGAGGCGGACGACGGCGCCGAGCGAGACGATGCAGACGATGCCGTCGAAGGCGGCGAACAGCGCCGGCACCTGGTCGCCGACCTTGCCTTCGTAGCAGTGGAAGGCGCCGGGGGCGGCATGGCTGCCTTCGGTGCGGAATTTTTCGGGACAGAAGAGCTGGGCACCGGGCAGCGCGGCAACGACCTTGCCGGCCAGGGCGATGCCGTGTTTGGTGATCGAGACGACGGCGATTTTCATGGGAAGGGTTCTCTGTTGGGGTTGGCTTTTATGGGTTTTCAGGCGGCGACCGTAGCGGAAACATCGATGGCTTCCTTGCGCTTGCGGCAGCCACGGCGCAGTTCGCCGCGCTCGCGCTTGGGGTTCTGCACAAGCATCAGCGACAGGTAGTTAACTTTTTCGCCCTTCAGGCTGGCCACGTCACGCACGATGCGTTCGTCCGGCGAGCCGACCTTTTCGATGAAGACCGAGGTGGCTAGCAAGTCGCGGCGTTCGAGCAGTTCGATGACCTCATCCACCAGCGGCTTGACCTTGAGCAGGGCCAGGGTGTCGAACTCGTCGAGCAGATGGTCGATGACCTCGACGCCATAGGCGGCCGGGATGATGGCGAAGGTTTCGTCTTCCTCGGCCAGCGTCACGCCGGTGGTCGCGGCGGCGGCGGCGAAGGAGGAAACGCCGGGAATGGTCTCGACTTCAACCGCCGGCACCAGCTCGCGAACGACGCGGGCGAGGTGGCCGAAGGTGGCGAAGGTCGAGGCATCGCCTTCGACCAGGAAGACCAGGTCGCGGCCTTCGGCGAGCAGTTCGACGGTCTGCACGGCGGCGCGGCTCCAGGCCTTGGCCAGGATTTCGGCGTCGCGCGTCATCGGGAAGACCAGCTCGACCGCGTCGCCCGGCACGGCGATGCCGCCGCGCTCGACGATGGACAGCGCGTAGGACGATTCCTCGGCCTTCTTGACCGGGTACAGCCAGCGGGCGCCGGATTGCAGCGCAGCCCAGGCGCGGCGGGTGATCAGTTCGGGGTCGCCGGGGCCGAGCGAGGCGCCGATCAGCTTGCCGTAGCGTTTTGGTTCAGTCATGCGGGTTCTTTCAGTCGAAAAGTACGGTGTTCAATGGGCTTGCCAGGCATCGCGGGCGAGGCGGTACCAGCAGTGCTCGCGCAAGGGATGACCGGCCGGTACGGCCGGGTGCTCGAAGGTTGTGGCGGCCCGGTGCATGCCCAGGCGGGTCATCACGGCTTGCGAGCGGAGGTTGCCGAGAGCGGTGAACGTGACCACCTCATCCAGCGCCAGATCATTGAAGGCGAAGTGCAAGGCCGCGCGTGCGGCTTCGCTGGCGTAGCCTTGTTGCCAGAACCGACGGGCCAGTCGCCAGCCGATTTCGACGCAGGGCGAGAACGGCAGTTCGGCCGTCGGCCGGTTCAGGCCGACAAAGCCGATGAATTCCCCGGTGGCCTTGATTTCCGTGGCCCAGAAACCCCAGCCTTGCGTGTCGATCAACTCCCGGCAGCGTGTAGCCAGCGCATCGCTTTCCGCCGGCTTGAGCGGCGCGGGAAAATGCGCCATCACCTGCGGGTCGGCATTGAGCGCCGCAAAGGGGGCGAAATCTTCGTCCCGCCATTGGCGCAGAAGCAGACGCGGGGTCTCCAGTGATGTCATGCGGCGCCTTCCGAGGCCCGTTGCCGAGAGGTCGGCAGCCCCGTCAGCCGGTTGTCGCCATAGGTGCGCAAGACCTGAGAGACGATGACTTCGTAGCCATCCAGCCACTCGGCCTGAGCCTGCTTGGCTTCAAGGTGCCGGGGGTGTTGCATCAGGGCTTGCAAGGCATCCAGCGATTCCCAGTAGTAGACGTTGGCGAACAGCCCGGTT
>CAMKYP010000528.1 GCA_946477505.1 uncultured Dechloromonas sp.
CCTGGTCAAAATTCAACGCGCACAGGTGGTCAAATTTAAACGCGCGCCGACACTGGAAGCGCCCGCCGCGAAAATCGACTTCGTCTTCGAGACGTGCGCCGACCGCCAGCGCAACGCGGATCGACGCCCTGTTGTCGCGGTGAATGAAGCTGATCGGCGGCTGGCCGGGATACACCTCGGCCGCCATGGCCTGCACCGCCCGGGCGGCTTCGCTGGCATAGCCGCGCCCCTGGAATGCGGGCAGCAGCGCCCACTTGATTTCGCGCTCCGGAAAATCGGCGGGATACCACAGGCCGGCCGCACCGACCAAGGCACCGCTCGACTTTTCCTCCAGCGCGTACGGGCCGTAGCCACGCAGCAGCCAATGTCCGGCCAAGGTCGCCGTCAGGCGCCAGCTTTCGCCTTCGCTCAGTACCCGCCCAAGCGTATGGCGGGTGCACCCGGGATTGCTGTAATGGGTATGCATGCCACGCCAGTCTTCCTCGCGGAACTGGCGCAGGATCAAACGTGCCGATTCGATTCGGGTCGGTATTTCAAATTCGCTCATGGCTGGACTACCAAAAAAAACCGGCCGCACGCGGCGACCGGAAACTCCGCAAAGAGGAGATGAACGCAGGAGAAATCAGGATTTCATGATCTTGAGGGTCTGGATCGAAGTGTATTCGGCCAGGCCGTGTGCGCCGAACTCGACGCCGATACCCGACTGCTTGACGCCGCCGAAAGGTGCGTCCGGCTGGATGGCACCATGCTCGTTAACCCAGGCGCTGCCACATTCGAGGCGCAAGGCCAGCGCGGCCGCCCTGGCCGTGTCGCTCGACCATACCGAGCCGCCGAGGCCGTTCGGACTGTTATTGGCGCGGGCGATGACCTCGTCGATATCGCTGTACTTGATGATGGGCAGGATGGGGCCGAACGGTTCCTCGTCCACCAGGCGCAGGCCATCGCTCACGTCGACCACGACGGTCGGCTCGTAGAAGTAGCCGGGGCCGGCCTTGCGCTTGCCGCCGCACAGGAAGCGGGCGCCGTGGGCGCGGGCGTCTTCGGCCAGTTCCTCGACCTTGGCCAGCTGCATGGCATTCTGGATCGGGCCGAGCTGGGTGTCCGGGTTCATGCCGTCGCCGACCACCGCGTTGCGCGCCAGATTGGCCAGTTCGCCGGACAGTTCGTCGTAGATGCTTTCATGCACGTAAAGGCGCTTGAGCGCGGCACAAGTCTGGCCGTTGTTGTGGAAAGTAACGCCGAACAGCTTGGGCGCGATGGCCTTGACATCGACATCCGGGAGCACGATACCGGCGTCGTTGCCGCCCAGCTCCAGCGTCAGGCGCTTCAGGTTGCCCGAGGCGTTGGCCATGATGCGCCGGCCGGTCGCCGTCGAGCCGGTGAACACGATCTTGGCGATGCCCGGGTGGCTGGTCATGGCCGGTCCGACATCGGAACCGGCGGCGCCGGTCACGAAGTTGAGTACGCCCGGCGGCAGGATGGCATTGGCCAGTTCGGCAAAGCGGGCGGTCGCCACCGGTGTCATTTCCGACGGCTTGAGCACCACGGTATTACCGGCGCGCAAGGCCGGAATGACGTGCCAGATGGCGATCATCAGCGGCCAGTTCCACGGCGTGATCGAGCCGACCACGCCGAGCGGCTTGCGATGCACCTCGACACGCGCCTCGGCGTTGTCCTGAATGACTTCGACCGGCAATTCCAGATCGGCGGTGACGTGCGTCCAGGCGATCGAACCGCCGACCTCCATGCCCGCCCCGACACCGTTCAGGCCGCCCTGCGGCTTGCCGGTTTCCAGCGTGACCAGGCGCATCAGTTCGGGCATGTTCGCTTCGAGTGCGGCGCCGAGAGCGTGCATCAAAGCCTTGCGCTCGGCATCCGGCTTGCGGCTCCAAGCCGGGAAAGCGGCCTGTGCAGCCTTGACCGCCGCATCGACGTGGCTGGCATTGCCGGCCTGAGCCTGGGCAAACGCCTCGCCGGTAGCCGGGTTGATGACCGGGAAAGTGGTGGCTGCCTGAACGGCCTGTCCATCGATCAGCATGGAAATGGTTTGCATGTCGTCTCCTGTTTGATTGTTCGTGTTGCCTGGTTTACAAGCCCTGCCCGTCGGTAATCACGCCGTGCCGCGAGAAGCGGACCAAGCCGTTACCGGCCCACAGCGCGGCCGTCAGCGACAGACGGTCGTCGCGCTGCTTCCAGGTGAAGCTGGCGCCGCCGTCGGTGCTGTCGAGCAGCACGCCGTCCAGGCTGGTCCCGAAAACATGGCCGCCGCCCTCGACCAGATCGGTCACCGAGCTCTTGCTGCCGCTGACCACCGGCTGCCAGCTATGGCCGTCGTCCTTGCTGCGATAGATCGTGCCACGCAGGCCGCCGACGAGCAACGTGCCATCCTTGAGCGCCACGCCCGTCCAGAAAGAGCCTTTGTAGCCGGTGTTCAGGTATTGCCAGCTCTGACCATGGTCGGCGCTGCGCAACACCATGCCACGCTCGGCGGCGACGAACAGCTCGTCCTTGGCCGAGGCAAAAATACGGAACAGGTTGCGGTCCGCCTTGCCGCCATCCGGAGGCGCCGGCAGATCGAGCGGAGCCCACGTCTTGCCGCCATCCTGGGTACGCAGCACCAGCGACCACAGGCCGACGGCCAGACCTTCCTGGGTGTTGACGAAATGAACCGAGAACAGCGGTCGGTCTTCCTGGGTTTCCAGGCGCTGGATGCTCCAGTTC
>CAMKYP010000529.1 GCA_946477505.1 uncultured Dechloromonas sp.
CGACTGTGCATGGCGGGAAGCCAATGTCCCGACTTTCGAGCGGCCGGGGGTGAACGGCGAATTGCGGCTGGCGCGCCACGAGGTGACCTCGTCGGTACGCCTGGGCTTGTTCCTTCTGCCCTTCGCGGGACGTTCGAGCGCGAGATTCATGGGTATTCGACAGGGAGTTCGCCTGACACAGCGGGCCGCGACTGGATGGGGGGCTGTCGGCGGTCGACAGTGCATGGTTGCGGATGGGAGCAGCCATCCAATCTCAAGCAGATCGTCGGCGTCATGATCTTCGATGGCTTGCTCGACGAAATCGGCCGGCGCACGGCCATCGCGCATCGCTGTCGTCATCTGCGATCCGGATTGTTCGGGCCTAGGCTGGGAAGTGTTGGCGCTGCTTGGGTTCAGTACCGGATCGGCACGGGCGGGCGCGGCAGGGGTTCGCCGCACAGCTGGATCAATAGATCGGCGGTGCGCCCGGACAGCAGCAAGGCCAGATGGCCGATGCCTGCCAGCTCGACATCGCGGGCCTCCGGCAGGCGCTGGTTGTCCTGCGGCATGACATAGTTGTCGTGCGGCGTGCGGACCGAAACGAATGGAATTTTGACCGGGTCGGCCCCCAAGTCGCGCAGCCATTGCGAACCCGGTTCCATTTCGCGCGCATTTTTACCGATGCCGATGCGCGCCAGTTCGCTGCCCTGGTGTGGCGAGGCCAGCGTGATCAAGCGGTTGACGCCGGCAATACCGTGGCGTGCCAGGTAGGAGCGCGCAACCAGCCCACCCATGCTATGTGCGATCAGGGTCACCTGTTGCACGCCAGCTGCAGCGATGACGGCCTCGATGCGTGCATGCAGTTGCGGCACTAGCTTGCCGATGCTGGTGTAGGGAGGCACCAGGCTGACGCTGGCGACGTTGTAGCCCACCGCTTCGAGGCGGCGGCGAATGAACCACCAGACGCCGCGGCTGCAGCCATAGCCATGGACCAGAACCAGGGTCGGACGTCCGGGGACTAGCCGGTCGGCTGGCATCCACAGGCGCTCGAAAGGCAGGATGAGGACGAAATGGGCAATGAAGGCGAGGTACTCGGCGAGCAATACGCCGGCGTAACGCGCAGGGGACAATTTTGGCGCCGGTGACGGGTAGGCCCAGGCGAAGGCCCAGGTGACGGCGACAATGCCGAGGCGCACGCCGAGCAATGCTCCCATGGCGGGTAGCAGGGCCTCGGCAAGCGGCAGCGCAAAGAAGTAGCGGGCGAGATTGACGTAGGTGGCGAATTCGACCGCCAGCCAGAATAGCAGGGTGACAGGAACCATAACCGTCAGAGAATCGCGGGTTTCGTCCTTCCCGTCAAGCAGGCAGCAAGCAGCGAGGCATTGCGGGCGACCGGTCCGCAGATGGATGGCAGTGGATTGGCGCTGATGTTGGTCGGGAACCTGGAAGTGCGTGGTTAGCCTGCGTTCCGGGTTGTCTGCCATGGCGCCGCCCGCATGGCATGGTGACCGACTGCCGTCGGGCCGGTGAAGCGCAGAAAGTCGAAAGGCAGGGCGCCGAACGCGGATTGCCGGCTGAACGGCGCCTGTCGGTTCAGGCTTCGGCCTTGGGCAGCCAGAGGCAGGCGCCTTTCGATTCCTTGTCGATGGCGGCAAGGGTGCGCTCATGCTCGGCCAACTCATCCTCAGTGGCGCGGCGCACGAGCAGCGGCTTGCGCTCGCGAACCTGGCCATCGGCGCCGATGTTCGGGCGCGGTGCGGTATCGGGCTCGATCATCAGGGTGTTCTGACCCCGGGTCATGGCCAGGAAGACATCGGCCAGCAGTTCCGTGTCGAGCAGGGCGCCGTGCAGGGTACGCGTCGAGTTGTCGATTTCGTAGCGTTCGCACAAGGCATCCAGGCTGTTGCGCTTGCCCGGGTGCAGTTCCTTGGCCATCTTCAGCGTATCGGTCACGCCATCGCAGATAGTTTCGACTGGCACGCGGTCGAGACGGCGCAGTTCGGCATTGAGGAAGCCGATGTCGAAAGGCGCGTTGTGGATGACCAGTTCGGCGCCGCTGATGAACTCCAGGAACTCGTCGACGATGTCGGCGAACTTCGGCTTGTCGGCCAGGAATTCCAGCGTGATGCCATGTACGGCCTGGGCGCCGGCATCGATCTCGCGTTCCGGGTTGACGTATTTGTGCAGATGGCGGCCGGTCAGGCGCCGGTTTTCCATCTCGATGCAGGCGACTTCGATGATGCGGTGACCCGAGCGCGGGTCGAGGCCGGTGGTTTCGGTGTCGAGGACGATCTGGCGCATGGTCTTTCCTTATTTCTTCAGATCGTCGATGCCGCGATTGGCCAGGGCATCGGCGCGTTCATTTTCCGGGTGGCCGGCATGGCCCTTGACCCAGATCCATTCCAGCTTGTGCTGGCGAACCAGGGCATCGAGGGTTTGCCACAGGTCGGCATTCTTGACCGGCTTCTTGTCCGAGGTCTTCCAGCCGTTGCGCTTCCAGCCGTGGATCCACTCGCTGATGCCTTTCAGCACGTATTGCGAGTCGGTATAGACCTTGCCGACCACCGGGCGTTTCAGCGCTTCCAGCCCGCGAATCGCGGCGGTGAGTTCCATGCGGTTGTTGGTGGTTTCCTTCTCGCCGCCCCACAATTCCTTTTCATGCGGTCCGGAGCGCAGGATGGCGCCCCAGCCGCCGGGGCCGGGATTGCCCTTGCAGGCGCCGTCGGTAAAAATTTCTA
>CAMKYP010000530.1 GCA_946477505.1 uncultured Dechloromonas sp.
CTGAACCGCTTCTTCTCCTTCCACGTGATCGCCTTCCCGCTCGTTCTGATCGGCCTGGTTGCCGCTCACGTGCTGGCCCTGCACGAAACCGGCTCGAACAACCCGGACGGCGTTGAAATCAAGGCCAACAAGGACGAAAACGGCATTCCGCGTGACGGCATCCCGTTCCACCCGTACTACACGGTCAAGGACATCGTCGGTGTGATCGTCTTCCTGATGGTTTTCTCCGCCGTCATGTTCTGGGCGCCGGAAGGTGGTGGCTACTTCCTCGAAACGCCGAACTTCTATCCGGCCGACCCGTTGAAGACCCCGCCGCACATTGCGCCGGTCTGGTACTTCACGCCGTTCTACTCGATCCTGCGCGCCGTGACCTATCCGCTGTTCGGTCTCGATGCCAAGTTCTGGGGCGTGGTTGCCATGGGTGCTTCGGTCGTCATCTTCGCCTTCCTGCCCTGGCTCGATCGCAGCCCGGTCAAGTCGATCCGCTACCGCGGCCCGATCTACAAGACCCTGCTGACCATCTTCGTCATCTGCTTCTTCATCCTCGGCTATCTGGGCACCCTGTCGCCGTCGCCGATGGGTGAGCTGATTTCGCAGATTTGCTCGGTGTTCTACTTCGCCTTCTTCCTCGGTATGCCGTGGTGGTCCCGCATGGACAAGTTCAGCCCGGTCCCGGACCGCGTGACGATGAAGTGAGAGGATGGATAACATGAAAAAATATCTGATCGCATTGCTCTTCGCTCCGCTGATGGCTTTCGCCAGCGGCGGCAACGTCCACCTCGACAAGTGGCCGGGCTCGGTGAGCGACAAGGCGGCACTGCAAAACGGCGCCAAGCTGTTCGTCAATTACTGTCTGAACTGCCATGGCGCATCCTACATGCGCTACAAGAACCTGATGGATCTCGGCCTGACCGAGACGCAGGTCAAGGACAACCTGATGTTCACCTCCGACAAGATCGGTGGCCTGATGGCTGTCGCAGCGCGTGCCGATGAGCAGAAGCTATGGTTCGGTGCCACCCCGCCGGATTTGACCATCGTCGCCCGTGCCCGTGGCGAAGCCGGTAATGCAGGTGCCGGGGCCGACTGGCTCTACACCTATCTGCGTTCCTTCTACCGCGATGCCAACCGGCCGACCGGCTGGAACAACGTGATTTTCGAAAACGTTGGCATGCCGCACATCCTGTACGGACTGCAAGGCCAGCAAGTGCTGAATCACGAAACGCACAAGCTGGAACTGGCTGTTCCGGGCACCATGGCGCCGGCCGAATTCGACAAGGCTGTTTCTGACCTGGTCGGCTTCATGGTCTGGATGGGCGAACCGCAGCAGGAGTTCCGTCGCACCCTGGGCTTCTTCGTTCTGGCCTTCCTGGCGGTCCTCTTCGTCGTGGCCTACGCGTTGAAGAAGGAATACTGGAAAGACATTCACTAGTCCTGCGCGGATTAGCTAACGGCATCGCGGGTTTGGCTTCGGCCAGCCCCCGATGCCGAATCTCATTTTGAGGGTTACCACAAATGATGAATCTTTATTCGGGTACTACCTGCCCTTTCAGCCATCGTTGCCGCATTGTCCTGTTCGAAAAAGGCATGGATTTCCAGGTCATCGATGTCGACATGTTCAACAAGCCGGAAGAAATGGCTGCGATCAACCCGCACAACCGCGTGCCGGTGCTGGTCGAGCGTGACCTCGTCCTGTTCGAGCCGAACATCATCAACGAATACATCGACGAGCGCTTCCCGCATCCGCAACTGATGCCGGCCGATCCGATCATGCGCGCCCGCGCCCGCCAGCTGCTGGTCGGCATGGAACGCGAAATCTTCTCGTTCATGGAAGTGATCGAAAAGAACGGCAAGACCGCCGACAAGGCGCGCCAGGAAATTCGTGCCCGCCTGACCGAGATCGTGCCGATCTTCAACAAGCAGAAGTTCATGCTCGGTGACGAATTCTCCATGCTCGACGTGGCCATCGCCCCGTTGTTGTGGCGTCTCGACCACTACGGCATCGACCTCGGCAAGGCCGCTGCGCCGCTGATGAAGTACGCCGAGCGTATCTTCAGCCGCCAGGGCTTCATCGACGCGCTGACGCCGTCGGAAAAGGCGATGCGCAAGTAAGCATGGAACTGCCTTCCACCAAGCCTTACTTGCTGCGCGCCATCTGGGAGTGGTGCTGCGATAACGGATTCACGCCGCACATTGCTGTCGAGGTCGATGGCAGAACCCGCGTGCCGCGCGAGTTTGTGCGCGATGGACAGATCGTTCTCAATCTCGGTCCGACCGCGACCAACAAATTGCAGATCGGCAACGAGTACATCGAGTTCCAGGCGCGGTTTGGCGGTGTGGCCCGGGAGCTTTCCATTCCGGTCGATCGCGTATCGGCGGTTTATGCGCGCGAAAACGGCGCGGGAATGGCCTTTGAGGTGGATGGTGACAGCGAGATGGCGGACGAGGTTCCGGCCACCAGCGTCGAGGCGGCGGACGACGAGCCGCCGCCCGAGCCACCGCGCCCCGATGAAGGGCGCCCCAAGTTGCAGCGCATCAAATAGGGACAAGCACCCCGCGCGATGCACCAAAAAAGGGAGATCCCCACGGGGAATCTCCCTTTTTTTATCCCAAGTCCATGATTTTTATAGATGGCATGCCTGTTGCTGAAAGCATGTCGGAAGGAAAATCATGAAAACTGAAGTCAAATCCACCTGTTGTTACTGCGGCGTC
>CAMKYP010000531.1 GCA_946477505.1 uncultured Dechloromonas sp.
GGCGCACGTGCCGACATCCCGCCGCTGGCCTTCGCCTTCTGGCGCTGGATGATCGCCTTCGTGCTGATCGCCCCCCTGGCCTATCCCCACCTCAAGACGCAGTGGCCGCTGCTCAAGCGCGGCTGGAAAACCCTGCTCGTGCTCGGCATCCTCGGCGTCGGCGGCTACAACACCTTCGCCTATCTGGCCCTGCAGAACACCACGGCCACCAACGCCGCGCTGCTCAACTCCTTCGTACCGATCGCCACCATCGCCATTTCATGGGCCTTTCTGGGCAAGCACCTGCGCCGCAGGGAAGCCATCGGCGTCCTCGTTTCGCTGCTCGGCGCGCTGACCATCGTGTCGCGCGGCGACCCGCTGGTGCTCGCCCACCTCAACCTCAATATCGGCGACGTATGGATGCTGGTCGCAGTCCTCGACTGGGCCATCTACACCGTCGCCCTCGCCTGGCGGCCGGCCGGCGTGCATCCGATGCTGATGCTCGGCAGCACGGTCGCGATCGGCCTCGCCGCGCTCGGGCCGGCCTATGCATGGGAGCTGTGGCAGGGAAAACAGATCCACGTGAACCTGACATCGTTGTCGGCGCTGGCCTACGTCGGCGTCTTCCCCAGCTTCGTCGGCTACATCTTCTACAACAAGGGCGTTGCCGATGTCGGCGCCAACAAGGCCAGCCTGTTCATCCACCTGATGCCGGTTTTCGGAACCCTGCTCTCCTTCCTGTTCCTCGGCGAAATCCCGCTGTGGTTCCACTACCTGGGCATCGGCTTGATCTTCAGCGGAATCTGGCTGACCATGAAACGATGATCGGACTGCTCGACAAGCTGCGTGGCCGAAAGCCAAGCCCCATTCCCGACAACCTGTGGGCGGTCATCGTCACGTCGATGCCTTTCCTCGAAACCCTCGACCCGGCCGAGCAGGCGCAATTGAAGGAGATGTCCGAGGCTTTCCTCGCCAGCAAGGAGTTCAGCACGGCGGGCGGGCTGGAACTGAGCGACGAAATCTGCGTCTCGATCGCCGCCCAGGGCTGCCTGCCCATCCTCAAACTCGGCCTGAGCGCCTACCGCGACTGGGTGGGCATCATCGTCTACCCCGACGAATTCGTCGTTCGCCGCCAGATCGAGGACGAAAACGGCGTCGTTCACGAGTACGACGACGTGCTGGCCGGCGAAGCCTGGGAGGGCGGCCCGCTGATCGTCTCCTGGCACGATGTGAAGATGGCCGGCGACGGCTACAACGTGGTCATCCACGAATTCGCTCACAAGCTGGACATGCTCAACGGCGACGCCGACGGCATGCCGGCGTTGCACAGCGGCATGGATGAAGACGAATGGCGCGCCACCTTCCTGGCCGCCTACGACGATTTCTGCCGCCGGGTGGACAGCGGCGAGGAAACGATCATCGACCCTTACGCCAGCGACAGCCCTGAGGAGTTCTTCGCGGTGCTGTCGGAAAGCTTCTTCGAGCTGCCGGATGTCGTCGCCGACGAATATCCCGACCTCTACGACCTTCTCAAGCGCTACTACCGTCAGGACCCGCTGGCCCGCCTGATGAAGGCGTCGAGCGCCTCGAGTACCGCCGACTCCTGATCGCGCTGCGGTGAATGACCGCAGTTGGGCAGCTTCAGGAGTTGCGTGCCGGGCACTGCGGCAGCAATAACCTCTATCTGCCGCATCGTCGCGTACTCGTCGTCTTCACCCTGGATGGCCAGCACCGGGCAGCGGATGCGCGGCAAATAGGCCTCGATGTTCCAGTCGCGAAACGCCGGCGACAGCCAGCAGTCGTTCCAGTCGCTGAAGACGCGCTGCGCATCGCGGTGATAGCGCCCGAGCTTGTGCGGCCAGTCGGTTTCCTCCCACACTTTGCGCGCCGCGCGGATGCCGGCCAGCGTTTCCGCTTCGACGAATTCATGCGGCGCCATCACGGCAACGCCGAGCGGCACCGTCGGATAGGCGCCAGCGAAGATCAGCGCGATGCTGCCGCCGTCGCTATGGCCGATCAGGATGGGGCGCTCGATTTCCAGGGCTGCCAGCAACGCCGGCAACATCTCTTCGCCCTCACGATGCATGTAGCGCACGGTGCGCGGCTCCGGATACGGCTCCGAACCGCCATAGCCGGCCCGCGACCAGACGATGACGCGGCAACCGGTCCGCGCCGCCAGCTTCTCCGGAAAGTGCCGCCACATGCCGACGCTGCCCAGGCCTTCATGCAGCAGCAGCAAGGTGGGATGGCCGGGCTGGGCGGCCGGGTAATCACGATATTCGAGTTTCAGGCCTTTGACGGTTATATGCTTCATGCGCTCAACAGAAAATCGCGGACGACGCTGATCTGCTCATCCGACTGGAACATCGGGGCATGGCCAACCCCGGGAATTTCGGCCAGACGCGCGCAGGGCCCGCGCGTTTCCATGCGTTGCCAGGTTTCACGCGTCAGCAAATCCGAATCGGCTCCGCGAATCGCCATGGTCGGGCAGGCGATCTGGTCGTAGACCGGCCACAGGTCGATATCCTTGTCCACAAAGGCCGCCCGGAAAGGCTCGGCAATGCGCGGATCGTAGCGAAAAGCCCAGCGACCGTCCGGACGTTGCAGCACGCTGGTTTCGGTCAGGTGATACCACTGCGCGTCGGTCAGTTGGCCGAAAGGCTGGCTGACGAACTTGACGTAGGCCAGCGCCTCGTCGAATGTCGCCCAGTCGGGATCGGT
>CAMKYP010000532.1 GCA_946477505.1 uncultured Dechloromonas sp.
GGCCCACCCACGGCCGGCAGTGGGGGCGGCAAGGGCAAGAAGCGTGACGGCCAGAGCGGCACGGTCCATGTGTTGTCCAACGGCGAACTCAAGCCGGTTTCCGTGCAGTTGGGTATCACCGATAACCGCAACACCGAGATCGTTGGTGGCGACCTGAAGGAAGGCGACCGCATCGTCACCGGCGAGAACAGCAACGGCGACAAGAAACCGTCGTCGGTCGGCATGCGGATGTTCTGATGGCCGAGTCGGTTATCCGGGTCGCCGGTCTCGGCAAATCCTACGAAACCGCGGCCGGTCTCTTCCCGGCGCTGAAGGGCGTTGACCTTGAAATCCGCCCCGGCGAGTTCATCGCCATCATGGGGCCGTCCGGCTCGGGCAAGTCGACCTTCATGAACCTGCTCGGCTGCCTTGATACACCGACGGTCGGCGACTACTTCCTGGCTGGCGAGAACGTCGCGCACATGGACAAGGATGCGCTGGCACTGCTGCGCAATCGGACGCTGGGTTTCGTCTTCCAGGGCTTCAACCTGCTGCCGCGCATGAGCCTGCAGGACAACGTCGCGCTGCCGCTGGTCTATGCCGGCGTCGACCGCGAGACACGCCGGGCGCGGGCACGCGAACTGCTCGCCAAGGTCGGCCTCGGCAAGTACGCCGAATCCCTGCCCAACCGCATTTCCGGCGGCCAGCAGCAGCGCGTGGCGATTGCCCGGGCGCTGGTCAACACACCGCGCCTGATCCTCGCCGACGAGCCGACCGGCAACCTCGACAGCCACACCAGTGAGGAAATCATGCGCCTGTTCGAGGAACTGAACGGCGAAGGCATCACCATCGTGCTGGTCACTCACGAACCGGACATCGCCGCCCACTGCAAGCGCCAGGTGCGCTTCCTCGACGGGCAGATCGTCAGCGACCAATTGACGGAGGCGGCGGCATGAGCAGGAAGCAGGGGCCCCGCAGCGCGGGGATGCGACCGGCCGCGAGTGCCGACCGGCTTACGACGCGAGGCGCTCTAGAAGGCGCGCTATCCGGAGAGGAAGCATCATGATCCATCCGATGCTCGGCGAAGCCTGGCTGGCGATGGGCGCCAACCGTCTGCGCACGGCGCTGACCATGCTCGGCATGGTGATCGGCGTCGGCGCCGTGGTGATCATGATGGCCATCGGCCAGGGCGCGCAGTATGCCGTGCAGCAGACGATCAGCACCATGGGTTCGAACCTGTTCATCGTCCTGTCGGGCTCCTTCACCGCCTCCGGCGTGCGCAGCGGCTCGGCCGGCGCGCCCACGCTCAACGTCGCCGACGCCAACGCCATTGGCGAACTCGATGGCGTGGTCAATGTCGCGCCCACCCACCAGGGCACGCGACAGCTGGTCTATGGCTCGCAGAACTGGAGCACGCAGGTATTCGGCACGACGCCGGAGTATCTCGACGCGCGGGCTTGGAGCATCGCCCATGGCGCTGCCTTCGGCGACTCCGACGTGCGCTCGGCGACGCGGGTGGCGATCATCGGCAAGACGGTGGCCGAGAACCTATTCGGCGACGACGATCCGGTCGGCAAGACCATGCGCATCCAGCAGAACCCGTTCATCGTCATCGGCGTGCTCGGCAGCAAGGGGCAGAACCTCGATGGCCGCGACCAGGACGACACCGTGATCATTCCGCTCACCACCGCCCAGCGCAAGGTGTTCGGCACCCCCTTCCTCGGGTCGGTGCGCATGATCATGGTGCAGGCCGAATCGGCCGAAACCATGCAGCGCACGATGGACAGCGTGACCGCGCTGCTGCGCCAGCGCCACCGCTTGCGCGAGGGCATGCCTGACGATTTCTTCATGCGCAACCTGTCGGCCGCCGCCGAATCGGAAGCCGAAACGACGCGCACAATGTCCATTCTGCTCGGCGCCATCGCCTCCATTTCGCTGCTCGTCGGCGGTATCGGCATCATGAACATCATGCTCGTGTCGGTGACCGAACGGACGCGCGAAATCGGCATCCGGATGGCCATCGGCGCCCGCCAGAAGGATATCCTTAGCCAGTTCCTGCTCGAAGCGGTGATGATCTCCTTCGCTGGCTGCCTGCTCGGCCTGCTGCTCGGCCTCGGCATCGCGCTCGCCATCAATGCCTTCACCGGCATGGTCATCGTCATTTCCGGCAGCGCCGCCATGATCGCCTTCCTCGTCGCGGCCGGCGTCGGCATTTTCTTCGGCTGGTATCCGGCGCAGAAGGCGGCGCGGCTGGACCCCATAGAGGCCTTGCGCTACCAATGACCAACCGTCGCCAGTTCCTGCTTGCAGCCGGGCTTCTGTCGCTGTTGCCCCCGGTTTTCGCCGCCAATCGGCGGGTCGTCATCGTCGGCGGCGGCTGGGGCGGCCTGGCGGCGGCCAGCCAACTGCGGCAACTGGTGCCCGAACTGGAAGTCACGCTGGTCGACCGCCAGCCGGCCTTCATGTCCTTCGCACTGAGCAATCGCTGGCTGGTCGAGGCGGGGGCGGCCCCTTGGGCGCGCCACGATTACGCCGGGCTGGCAAAAAAGCACGGCTATCGTTTTGTGCAAGGCGACGTGAGCGGGGTCGATATCGCCCAGCGCAACGTGGCAACCACCCACGGCGTGTTCCCCTACGACTGGCTGGTGCTGGCGCCCGGCATCCGCGAAAACTGGTCGGCCTGGCAGCTTGAAGA
>CAMKYP010000533.1 GCA_946477505.1 uncultured Dechloromonas sp.
AGATTGACCGAACCGGTGGTCATCATCGGCGTCGCCACCATGAAGATGACGAGCAACACCAGCATGACGTCGATGTAGGGTACGACGTTGATTTCGTTTTTCAGGCGGCGCTGGCGCATGGCTTACCGCATCTGGCGCTGGATGATGTTGGAGAACTCCTCCATGAACGACTCGTAGCGTACGGCAAGGCGGTCGATGTCATGCGAGAAGCGGTTGTAGGCGAGCACGGCCGGAATCGCGGCGAACAGGCCAATGGCGGTGGCAACCAGGGCTTCGGCAATACCCGGCGCGACGGAGGCCAGCGTGGCTTGACCGACGTTCGACAGGCCGCGGAAGGCATGCATGATGCCCCAGACGGTGCCGAACAGGCCGATATACGGGGAAACGGAGCCAACCGAGGCGAGGAAAGCGAGGTGCGACTCCAGGCCATCCATCTCGCGCTGGTAGGTGGCCCGCATGGCGCGACGGGAACCGTCGACGATGTCCTTGGGATCGAGGTTCTTCTGGCCGCGCAGCTTGGTGAATTCACGGAAGCCGGCTTCGAAGATACGCTCCATCGAACCGGCATGGTGGCGGTCGTTCACCGCACTGTTGTACAGGTTGTTGAGATCGCCCCCGGACCAGAAATCACGCTCGAAGGTTTCGGTCTTTTCGCGCGCCTGCTTGACCGCGAACAGCTTCATGAAAATGTAGTACCACGACATCAGCGAAACGCCGGCAAGCAGCGCCATGACGATCTGCACGACCGCGCTGGCCTGCAGGATGAGATGGAGAATGGAGAGGTCCTGGGTGACGTTCATTTAAGCGCTTCCAGCTTGGAATACAGAAAATCGGGGATCGGGGCGGGTTTCAGGCTGGCCATGTCGACACAGGCGATCTCGACGGTACCGGTGACCAGTTCGTCATCGCCACGCCGGACATGCTGACGGAAGACAACGCGCACGCGGGTCAGCTTCTCGACTTCGAGGCCGACGGTCAACTGGTCGTCGAGGCGAGCGGGGCGGAGGTATTCGCAATCGGCCTTGCGGGCGACAAAGCCGATACCGGTATCGAGGGCCAGCTGGCGCTGGTCGTGACCGGCCGAACGCATCCATTCGGTGCGGCAACGCTCGAAGAATTTCAGGTAATTGGCGTAGTAAACGACCCCGCCCGCATCCGTGTCTTCGTAATAGACACGCACCGGAATGGTGAAGGCGTTGGGACTGGGCTCAAATTTCATCCCGGGATTTTACCTTGCATCGCAACATTGTTTTGTAACGGTCTGTTTCTGCGCCAGTTATGGCGTTTTCGCAGCCAGATCGCATCCCATATTAGCACCATCAATGTCATGCAAAGCAGCGCGCCGGCAGGCCAAGGCATGCGACCCGGAGCCGGCGGCATCGCCACGGCAACGAAACATATATTCACAGAGAGTCCTCCCGGAACTGAAGCATGCTTAACGCAGCAAGTCCTGTCTGGGTGGACCGAGCCGCCGCCTATTCTTCGGAAAGGAGGTCGCGCACCACCGCGCTGGCCGGTTCGGCGAGACCGAGGTGACGGTAGATGGCCGGCGTGGCGATACGCCCGCGCAAGGTGCGCTGCAGATAGCCCTGCTGGATCAGGTAGGGTTCGAGCACGTCCTCGATGGTGTCGCGCGCTTCGCCGATGGCCGCCGCCAGGTTATCGACGCCGACCGGGCCGCCACCGAACTTGTCGATCACCGCGCTGAGCAGTTTGCGGTCCATCAGGTCCAGACCGGCCGGATCGACATCGAGCATGTGCAATGCCTTGTCGGCGACGCCGCGCGTGATGTTGCCGTCGGCCTTGACCTCGGCGTAGTCGCGGACGCGACGCAGCAGGCGGTTGGCAATGCGCGGCGTACCGCGCGAACGTTTGGCAATTTCCAGCGCCCCTTCGCCATCGATCGGTGCGTTGAGCAGCGAAGCCGAACGGCTAACGATGCTTTTCAGCTCGTCGGCCGTGTAGAACTCCAGCCGGGCGACGATGCCGAAGCGGTCGCGCAGCGGGTTGGTCAGCATGCCGGCACGCGTCGTGGCACCGACCAGCGTGAAGGGCGGCAGATCGAGTTTCACCGAGCGTGCCGCCGGGCCTTCGCCAATCATGATGTCGATCTGGAAATCTTCCAGTGCCGGATAGAGGATTTCCTCGACAACCGGGCTGAGGCGGTGGATTTCATCGATGAACAGCACGTCGTGCGGTTCGAGATTGGTCAGGATGGCCGCCAGGTCGCCGGCACGTTCGAGCACCGGACCCGAGGTCTGACGCAGGTTGACGCCCATTTCGGCGGCGACGATGTGGGCCAACGTGGTCTTGCCCAGACCCGGAGGGCCAAAAAGGAGTACGTGGTCGAGCGATTCGCTGCGTTTTTTCGCCGCCTGGATGAAGATTTCCAGCTGTTCGCGGATTTTCACCTGGCCGGTGTAATCGGCCAGCCGCTTGGGGCGCAGGGCGCGCTCCAATGCCTCTTCTTGGGCCGACTTGCTTTGCGGCGCGATGATGCGGTCCGCACCGGCAACCAGTTTGTCGGTTTCTATCATGGATGAGTTTCCTCGCGAATCCAGCGACGGAGCAGCATTTCGCCGAGCGCCAGGAGGACCGGGCCGAGGAAGATGCCGATGAAGCCGAAGACCAGCACGCCGCCGAGCACGCCCAGCGCAATGAGCAGGATGGACA
>CAMKYP010000534.1 GCA_946477505.1 uncultured Dechloromonas sp.
CGTTACTTCGGTATTTCTTTTGCCTTTGAACCCGCATCAACAGGGGCCGCAGGCGCTTCACCAGCCGCCGAAGTCGGCTGCGAAACAGACTGCGATTGTACCGGTTCTTGCATCAGACTGCCAGTCGTTTTTGGCTTGCTGGAGCCAATATAGGCCAGCGTGAGACTCGTCACGAAAAAGATAGCCGCCAAGATGCCGGTGGCGCGACTCAGGAAATTCGCCGACCCGGTGGCGCCAAACAAGCTACCAGAAGCGCCGCTACCGAAGGCAGCCCCCATGTCAGCTCCCTTGCCATGCTGCATCAGCACAAGACCGATAATTGCAATAGCCACCAAAATATGGATCGCCAGGACGAGAGAAAATAACCAGTTCATGTATCAGCCTATCAATTTGCCGCCCGGCAAATTGCCAGGAAATCATCTGCAACCAAGGCAGCGCCGCCGACCAAACCGCCATCGACATCCACCTGCCCAAACAATTCAGCCGCACTTTGCGGTTTCACACTACCACCATACAAAATGCGCAACCCTTTCGCCACCGACGCATCGAGCACCGCCACCTGACGACGAATCGCCGCATGCACCTCTTGCGCCTGCTGAGGAGTGGCCGTAACCCCCGTCCCAATCGCCCACACCGGCTCATAGGCAACAACCGCCGAAGCCAGTGCCGCAACGCCCTGCGCCTCGATTATTACCGACAACTGCCGGGAGACCACACTGGTCGTCAATCCCGCCTCGCGCTCCGCCAGCGTTTCACCCACGCACAGGACCGGAATCAGAGATGCTTGTTGCGCGGCAGCAAACTTCGCCGCAACCACCGCATCCGTCTCGCCAAACAGCGCGCGACGCTCGGAATGACCCACCAGCACATAACGGCAACCGAAATCCAGTAGCATGGCTGCTGACACCTCGGCCGTGTAGGCACCGACCGGATACTCGCTGAGCGACTGCCCCCCCCAAGCAACCTCACTATCGGACAACAAGGCCCGAGTCTGAGCCAAATACGGGTACGGTGGGAACACTGCCACTTCGCACGCCAAACCAACCACTCCCGCCCTAATCTGCTCAAGCAACGCCGCATTACTCTGGAGGCTACCGTGCATTTTCCAGTTACCGGCGACAAGTTTTTTGCGCATAGATGCAGTGATTTGGTTGGCGAAAAACTTTTGGATTATAGCGACTTGGCGATTTTTCGGTCAATAAAAAGCAGGGGTGACCACACGTCTACTGAGCAGCCTCGCGAACCACCGCTGCCAGCTTTTCCGCCGCGTCACGCACTTCTGCCGCATCCTCGCCTTCGACCATCACCCGCAGCAAGGGCTCGGTACCGGAGGCGCGCAACAGCACCCTACCACGACCGAGCAAGCGTTTTTCGGTATCGTCCAACGCTGCGATGATTGCCGGATGATCTCTCCAGGAAAATTCGCGCGTGACGGGCACATTGATCAATTTCTGGGGATATAGCACCAGCCCCCCCAGCAAAGATTTCAAATCGCCGCCGGATTCACGCAAGGCCGCCAGTACCTGCAAGGCCGCCACGACCCCATCTCCGGTTGTGTGACGATCCAATGCCAGGATGTGCCCGGAATTTTCGCCGCCGTACAACCATCCCTTTTCATTGAGCATCTCCACCACATAACGATCACCCACTGCGGCCCGAGCAAACGAAATACCCAACTTGCCCAAAGCATGCTCGAAAGCGAGGTTGGTCATCAAGGTCCCGACGACACCCTTTACCGCCGAAGCCCTGGCACGGCTACATACGATGGCATATAGCAACTGATCACCATCGTATAGATTGCCCTCCGCATCAACCATCTGGAGGCGATCGGCATCACCATCCAGAGCGATGCCGAGATCGGCGCGATTGGCCAACACCGCTTCGCACAATGCTTTCGGTGCAGTCGCCCCCACTGCGTCGTTGATATTGAGGCCATTGGGCTGGACGCCGATGGTCACCACCTCAGCCCCCAACTCATGAAAAACGCTGGGCGCAATGTGATAGGCCGCACCATGGGCACAATCGACAACAATTTTCAGGCCGCGCAGATCGAGGTCATTCGGGAAGGTGCTCTTGCAGAATTCGATATAACGCCCACGAGCATCCTCGATTCGTTTCACGCGCCCCAGTTCGGCCGGCGGAACGCAGACCATCGGCTCATCAATACCCTGCTCGATCGCACGTTCGACATCGTCCGGCAGCTTCGTACCCTGCGCCGAGAAGAATTTGATTCCATTGTCGTAATACGGATTATGCGAAGCGGAAATGACGATTCCCGCCTGAAGGCGCAGGGCACGCGTCAAATAGGCAACGGCTGGCGTAGGAATGGGACCAACCAGACAAACCTCGACTCCGGCTGCCGAAAACCCGGCCTCAAGTGCCGACTCCAGCATATAACCGGATAGCCGGGTGTCCTTGCCGATAAGCACGGCCGGACGCTCACCCGGAGGCATCTCGCAACGCCCCAGCAAGACCTTGCCGGCCGCATACCCCAGACGCATGACGAAATCCGGCGTAATCGGAGATTGCCCCACGCGACCACGAACACCGTCGGTTCCAAAATATTTTCTACTCACGAAACATCCCCCTGTTCTATTGCAGCCCATACCGCCAGGGCATCCCTGGTCGCAGCCACATCATGCACACGCAATATTTTCGCACCCTTTTGC
>CAMKYP010000535.1 GCA_946477505.1 uncultured Dechloromonas sp.
GCGCGGGTGAGGGCGCTTGTCGGCGGGGTGTCGGTGCCGCTCAGGCTGCTCGTGCCGTCACCCTTGCTTTGGCGGATCAGCGTTTTGCCGGCGAACAGCAGCCATTCGGCGGAGCGGGTATCGGCATCGATGCGGGGCAGGGCGTGGAGCGTTTCGGGCGTCAAGGCGCCGCCGGCGAGTCGCCGGGCGTCTTCGCGCGACACACCGTTGCTGCTGGCCAGGCCGAACGGCGCGAGCGACAGCCAGCCGCTGAGCAGCCAGGTCAGCACAAAGACGCCGCCACACAGGCCGAGGAGGTGGTGGTAGCGCTTCCATCCGCTGCGATAGGGCGTCAGCCGTCCGCCGGGATAGCGTCGGCGCCAGCGCAGGCGTTGCCAGCCGAGCCAGATGCCGCCGACGGCGAGCAGCAGGGCGACGAAGCTAAGGCACAGCACGGTATTGCGCCATAGCGGCTGCTGCATGCGCAGGGGAGTGAAGTAGAGCCAGTGGACGACACTGCCCACATAGTTCCACAGCCGTTCGCTGCGGCTGGTGTCGAGCACGACGGTGCCGTCGCGTTGCGAAACGTAGATGTCGCGGCCGTCGGCCAGTTCGACACGGAAGAACGGTCGCCGTGCGTCATGGCTGCGATAGACCGTCCATTGGTCGTAATCGACCGGCGTCACCGTGTCGACCGGGCCGCCACGGGCGAAGCGCAGCGCGCTGCGGGTGGCGGCGTCGGGGTCGATGCCAGCGATCACCGAGCCGTCGTCGGCATGCACGGCGGACCACCGCCCGCCGCTCAGGAAGCGGTAGGCAGGGCGGCCGTTTTCGGCGTCGAGGCGGACGGCCTCCGGCCAGCCCGGCTGCCTGAGCGACCTCCAGGCAGCCAGCGGGGGCAGCTTGACGCTGTCGGCGGCAATCGCCGGCAGGGCGGCGAGGCGTTCCTGCTCCGTTAGTTCGGGGCGGGCGACGAAGAGCATGACGATCCCGGAAACGAACCAGCACAGCACGAGCCAACCCAGTGCCATGCCGAGCCAGCGGTGGCCGAGATGCAGCCAGCGTGTCAGCATCGCCCCCGCCATGTCAGAACTTCAGCTCGGCGACGAGATCGAAGCGGCGCGCCTGGCCCAGCACGAACTGCTGACTGCCGTAGGACGTGGTGGCATAGACCTTGTCCGTCAGGTTGCGGCCGAAGAGGCGCAGCGTCGTCCGGTTATCCACCTTCCAGGCGAGGGCGGCATCGGCGACGACATAGCCGGGCAAGGCGACGGTGTTGGCATTGTCGGCGTAACGCTTGCCGACGTAGCGCCCGCCGAGCGAGGCCTGGAACGAGCCGAAGCGGTAATGGCCCCACAGGTTGGCGACCTGTTCCGGCACGTCGGTGGGCCGATTGCCGGCGCGGCTGCTACCGTCGCTGTCATACAGCACATCGTAGCGAGCCTGAAGGATCGTGTAGTTGCCCTCGAAGCGCCAGTTTTTCCTCGGTGCGATGGCGGCGCTCAATTCGACGCCTTGCGAATATTGGCTACCACCCTGTATCCAGCGCGATGGACTCGCCGGGTCGCGGCTCAGGATGTCGTCTTTATCGATGCGGAACACGGCAGCGGTCCATTCGCCGAGGCCGTTGCCCAGACTTTGCTTGACCCCGGCTTCAACCTGACGGCCCTTGGTTAGCGAGAAATCGCGGTTGGCGACATTGAGCGTGACAATGCTATCGATGGGGTCATGGCCGGCGCTGGCCTGTGCGTAGAGGCTGGTGGTTGCAGTCAGATTGTGTGTCAGGCCGAGTCGCCAGGCATTGCCGTTGAGCCTCTTGTCGAGTCCGCTGCTGCCGACCAGGCTGCGGCGCGAGACGTCGGCCGTGTCGTAACGGAAGCCTGCGAGGAGCAGCCAGCGTTCGGCGAGTTGCCAGGCATCTTCGGCGTAAAAGGCGTTGAGCGTGGTCTCCGTATCGAATTTCGGGAAGGTCAGGTCGCCGCCGAGAAAATTCCCATGCGCAGGGTTGTTCGCATTGACCGTCGTGCTGCCGGTGTACGCGAAGTTGTTGGTGTTGCGGAAATTGACCTTGGCGACTTCCCAGCCGAAGACGGCACGATGCTGCTGATTGCGGAGGGCGGCTTCCAGGCGGTTGCCCGTCTGCTCCATATTGTGTTTGATTTCAAGGTAGTCCGAGCGGTCCACAGTACGGGGCGACGGGTTGAGGCTGTATTGCTCGAGATTCTTCCAGTGACGGTTGGCCTCGAAGTAATAGAGCTCGTTGCGCAGGGTCAGCCAGTTTGTCGCATTCCACTCGATGCGGCCGCGCAGACGCTTGTCTTCGTAGGCGATGGTGCTGTCCTCGACGTTGTAGTTTTCGCGGCGCAGGCTACTGTCGATACGGCCGTTGTTCAGGGGCGTGCCCCAGTAGCGTTCGGGTCTTTGCTGGCTGTAGTCAGCGATAAGCTCGATACGCAGGTCGCTGCTGGGTTGCAGGCGCACGGTGCTCATCAGCTTGCCGCCACTCGCTTGGCCAAGATCGCGCTCGCCATGGCTGAGGTGGCCGTAGGTATCGACCCGGAAACTACCGATCTCGCCGAACCCGCCCGTACCGCCCAGTCCGGCCTGGGCGCTGCCGTCAGTGCCGATGCCGAACAGTGCTTCGGCGCTGGCGTTGCGGC
>CAMKYP010000536.1 GCA_946477505.1 uncultured Dechloromonas sp.
AGTTCGGAGTGCGTGAACACCTTCATGCCGTTGGTCACCGGCGTTGCGCAGGCCGGCAAGGGCTTCGGCGCCTTCTCCACCTGCACCAGACACATCCGGCAGTTGGCGGCGATCGAAAGTTTCTTGTGGTAGCAGAAATGCGGAATGTATACGCCAACCTGCTGCGCGGCATCCATCACCGTGCTGCCGTCGGGCACTTGCGCCTTTTTGCCGTCGATCTCGATTTCTAGCATGTCGCTACCTTGTAGCCAGTTTTTTGTTACTTAACCCGCGGCCTTTCAGGCCGGAATCCTGTGGAAGCCACTGCCGGCCCATTGCACATCCTTGGGAACCAGACAGGTCTTGTTTTCGATGTGGTACTCGAATTCCTTGCCGAAGTGCTTGATGAAGCTCTGCACCGGGAAGGCCGCCGCATCACCCAGGGCGCAGATGGTGCGACCGGCGATGTTGCCGAGCACGCTGTTCAGCAGTTCGAGATCCTCGGGCTTGCCGAGGCCGTTCTCGATGCGATGCACCACCTTGTACATCCAGGCCGTGCCCTCGCGACAGGGCGTGCATTGGCCGCAGGACTCTTCGTGGTAGAAGAAGGACAGGCGCTCCAGCGCCTTGACCATGCAGACCGTTTCGTCCATCACGATGACCGCCCCCGAACCGAGCATCGACCCGCCCTTGCTGATCGAGTCGTAGTCCATGGTGCAATCCATGATGACTTCGCCCGGCATGACCGGAGCCGACGATCCACCGGGAATGACCGCCTTCAGCTTGCGCCCGCCGCGCATCCCGCCGCACATTTCGAGCAGGGTCGCGAACGGCGTGCCGAGCGGAATTTCGTAGTTGCCCGGACGATTGACATGGCCGGAGACCGAGAACAGCTTGGTACCACCGTTGTTCGGCTTGCCCAGATTGAGAAACTCCTCGCCGCCTATCTTCAGGATGAAGGGAATGGAAGCGAAGGTCTCGGTATTGTTGATCGTCGTCGGCTTGCCGTACAGGCCGAAAGAGGCCGGGAACGGCGGCTTGAAGCGCGGCTGACCCTTCTTGCCTTCGATCGATTCGAGCAGTGCGGTTTCTTCGCCACAGATGTAGGCACCGTAACCGTGATGCGCGAAGAGCTCGAAATTGAAGCCGGAACCGAGGATGTTCTGGCCGATGAAACCGGCGGCGCGCGCTTCGTCGAGCGCCTCTTCGAAACGCTTGTACTCGTGCCAGACTTCGCCGTGCACGTAGTTGTAGCCGCGGTTGGCCCCCATCGCGTAGGCGGCGATGGCCATTCCTTCGATGACCGCATGCGGGTTATAGCGCATGATGTCGCGGTCCTTGAAGGTACCCGGTTCGCCTTCGTCGGTGTTGCAGACGACGTACTTGTCGCCCGGGAAGGAACGCGGCATGAAGGACCACTTCAGGCCCGTAGGGAAGCCGGCGCCACCACGACCGCGCAGCACGGATTTCTTGACTTCGCTGATGACGTCTTCCTGCGTCATCTTGGTTTCCAGGATGCGCTTCAGTTGCACATAGCCGCCCCGAGCGACGTAATCCTTGAGGTGCCAGGTATTGTCGCCGTCGAGGCCTTCCATCAGGACGCCGTTGATCGAACCAAGCATAGCCATTATTTGCACTCCTCAAGCAGCTTGTCGATCTGTTCCGGATGCATGTGGCTGCACATCGAGCGGTTGTTGACGATGAACACCGGCGCGTCGCCGCAGGCCCCCATGCATTCGCCTTCCTTCAACGTGAACTTGCCGTCGGCCGTGGTTTCGCCATAGCCGATGCCCAGCTTCTTCTGCAGATAGTCGCCGGCATGGTAGCCGCCGGACAGCGCGCACGGCAGGTTGGTACAGACCGTGATCTTGTACTTGCCAACCGGCTTGAGGTCGTACATGTTGTAGAAGGAAGCGACCTCGTAGGCGGCGATTGGAGCGATACCGAGATAATCGGCAACGGCTTCGATGGCCTCGGGAGGCAACCAGCCCTTCTCTTCCTGGGCGTGCGCCAGACAGGACATGGTAGCCGACTGCTTCTGATCAGCGGGGTACTTGGCGACTTCGCGCGCAAATTTCTGGAGGGTTTCAGCGGAAAACATCAGCGGTCAATCTCGCCAAAAACGATATCTTGGGAGCCGATGATCGTAACGACGTCGGCAATCATGTGGCCACGAGACATTTCATCCAACCCGGAAAGATGGACGAAGCCCGGTGCGCGAATTTTCATGCGGTACGGCTTGTTTGCACCGTCGGAGACGAAGTAGATACCGAACTCGCCCTTCGGATGCTCGACGGCAGCGTAGGCCTCGCCTGCCGGGACATGAATCCCTTCTGTGAAGAGCTTGAAATGGTGAATCAGCTCTTCCATGTTGGTCTTCATGTTTTCACGCGGCGGAGGAGCCACCTTGTTGTTGTCGGTGATCACCGGCCCCGGATTCTTGCGCAGCCAAGCGATACACTGCTTGATGATGTTGTTCGACTGGATCATTTCTTCCATACGAACCAGATAGCGGTCATAGCTGTCGCCATTCACCCCCACCGGCACATCGAAATTAACCTTGTCGTAAGCCGCATATGGCTGCTTCTTGCGCAAATCCCAAGCGATACCGGAACCGCGCAGCATCGCGCCAGTGAAACCCATCTGCAGGGCACGCTC
>CAMKYP010000537.1 GCA_946477505.1 uncultured Dechloromonas sp.
TCTACGCGCTGCCCATCCTGATCGGGGTCAATCTCGTCACCTTTGCGCTGTTCTTCGTGGTCAATACGCCCGATGACATGGCGCGCATGCAGCTCGGGGTCAAGCGCGTGACGCCGGATGCGATCCAGAAATGGAAAGCCGAGCGCGGGTATGACAAGCCCTTGTTGCTCAATGCCGAGGCGGGCGGGCTGGCCATGCTGACCGAAACGGTTTTCTTCCAGAAGTCGGCTCGCATGTTCGTCGGCGATTTCGGGCGCGCCGAGGATGGTCGCGACATTGCCCGCGAGATCGGCAACCGTATGGGGCCGTCGCTGGCCATCGCATTGCCGACCTTCATTCTTGGCCTGTTCGTGACGGTGAGCTTTGCGCTGACGCTGGCCTTCTTTCGCGCATCGGCCTTCGATTTCTGGGGCGTCGTGCTGTGCGTGGCGATGATGTCCATCTCCGGCCTGTTCTACATCATCGGCGGCCAGTACCTGATCAGCAAGGTGTGGCGGCTGGTGCCGATTTCCGGCTTCGGCGGTGGTCTGGAGGCATGGCGCTTCCTGATCCTGCCGGTGCTGATTGGGGTGGTTTCGGGAATCGGTTCGGGGACGCGCTGGTACCGAACCGTATTTCTGGAGGAAATCACAAAGGATTACGTTCGTACTGCTAGAGCAAAAGGGGTGTCGGAGGCCGCCATACTGTTCAGACACGTGCTGAAAAATGGAATGACACCGATCCTGACTCAGTCGGTCGTTGCGATTCCCGGCTTGTTTATGGGTTCTCTGATCATGGAGTCGTTTTTTGGAATTCCGGGGCTAGGGAGCTATACGATTGAAGCCATTCAGTCGCAGGATTTTGCAATTGTTCGCTCAATGGTTTTCATCGGAGCTGTGCTCTACATTGTTGCTTTGCTGTTAACAGACATCTCGTACACGATTGTTGATCCTAGGATTCGACTGAAATGATCAATTTTCAGCCGGTCGTGCTTTGGTCCGATATTTTTGTTTGGCTGCTCGTGCTGTGTGCAGTGGTTTTCGCGCTAGCAGTTCGAAGAAGGGAGCATCTTCGTCAGCCTTGGCTGAAACTGGCAGCGAATCGTATAGCGATGGCCTCGGCCACTGTGCTCCTCGCCTTCGTCCTGGTCGGCCTGCTCGATTCGCTGCATTACCGACCGGCCCTGGAGAGCAAGCCGGGGCAGAAAATCCAGTATGCGGTCGAGGTGCTGTCGGTGCTCGACGCGCTGGCGACGCCCTTGCGTACCCGCAACGAAAAAACCTATTCCGAACCCTTTGCCACCCGGCTGTATGCCAAGGAAGCTGTCGATTTGCCGGGGCAGGGAACGGTGCGCGAGTATCCCAGACTCAAGTACGGCGGCAAGCATCTGGGCGAGCGCGAGGACGAGGTGGTGGCCGATGCCGGCTTTACGGCTTTCCGTGCCAGTGTGCTGGCTTTTTTGGGCTGGCTCGCAGTAGCCGGGGTGGCGTCTGGTGTCGTCGGGCATGGCGAAGCGCCGGGCACCGGCTGGCAGCGTATCTGGCGCGGGGAAACCGCCTTTGCATGGGATGCGGTACTCGTTACCCTGGCGCTGATCTTGTTGGTGGCCGTGCCGCTGTTCTGGCTTTCCGGGTATTACCACGTGTTTGGCACCGACAAGGTCGGCCAGGATGTGCTGTACCAGATTCTGAAGAGCGTACGCACCGGCCTGATCATCGGCCTGGTCACCACGCTGGTCATGCTGCCGATGGCGGTCTTGCTGGGCATCGTTGCCGGCTATTATCGCGGTTGGGTGGATGACCTGATCCAGTATGTCTATACCGTGCTCAATTCCATTCCCGGCGTGCTGTTGATCGCTGCCGCCGTATTGATGATGCAGGTGGTCATCGATACGCATCCGCAGTGGTTCTCGACCGCTGCCGAACGTGCCGACCTGCGCTTGCTGGCGCTGTGCTTCATCCTCGGCATCACGTCGTGGACCGGTCTGTGCCGGTTGCTGCGCGGTGAAACGCTGAAGCTGCGCGAACTCGAATACATCCAGGCGGCACAGGCCTTTGGTGTCTCGTCGTGGCGCATCATCATCCGCCACATCCTGCCCAACCTGATGCATATCGTCATCATTGCGCTGGTCATGGACTTCTCCGGGCTGGTGCTGGCCGAGGCGGTGCTGTCCTATGTTGGCATCGGCGTCGATCCGACCATGACCAGCTTCGGTACCATGATCAACAATGCCCGTATGGAACTGGGACGCGAACCGGTGGTCTGGTGGTCGCTGACAGCGGCCTTCGCTGCGATGTTCATCCTGGTGCTGGCCGCCAACCTGTTTGCCGACGCCGTGCGCGACGCTTTCGACCCGAGGACTGCATGATGCTGACGGTTGATCGACTCCGCCTTGGATTTGCTGCCGGCAAACGTGTGCTGGCAGCCGTTGACGGTGTTTCCTTTTCTATCGCCAAGGGTGAAACCTTTGCCCTGCTTGGGGAGTCTGGTTGCGGCAAGTCGGTCACCGCCCAAGGCATCATGCGCTTGCTGCCGCCTGCCGGGCGAGTCCTCGGTGGCAACGTGTCGATGGAGGGGCAAAACCTGCTGACGCTGCCGGAAGCCGATATGCGTGCCTGGCGTGGCGGCCGGATGGCGATGATCTTCCAGGAGCCGGCG
>CAMKYP010000538.1 GCA_946477505.1 uncultured Dechloromonas sp.
AATCGTGCCAACGTTTACGTGCGGTTTCGTACGCTCGAATTTTTCCTTAGCCATTATCGGTTCTCCAATAAGGTGTTACTTTTTGTTGATGACAGCGTCAGCGACGTTCTTCGGCGCTTCCGTGTAGTGCTTGAATTCCATCGAGTAGGTGGCACGACCTTGCGACAAGGAGCGCAGCGAGGTGGCGTAGCCGAACATTTCGGACAGCGGCACTTCCGCCTTGACAACCTTGATGCCGCCAGCCTGGTCTTCCATACCCTGGACGATGCCACGACGGGAGGACAGATCGCCCATCACGTTACCCATGTAGTCTTCCGGGGTCTCGACTTCAACGGCCATCATCGGCTCGAGCAGTGTCGGACTGGCCTTCTTCATGCCTTCCTTGAAAGCCATGGAAGCAGCCATGCGGAACGCGTTTTCGTTCGAGTCAACGTCGTGGTAGGAACCATCGAACAGGGTGAACTTGATGTCCACGACCGGGAAGCCGGCCAGCACGCCGCTCGTAATGGCATCCTGCAGCCCCTTGTCGACCGCCGGAATGAATTCGCGCGGAACGACACCGCCCTTGATGGCATCAACGAAGGTATAGCCAGCCCCCGGCTCGTTCGGCTCGATCTTGAGCCAGACGTGACCGAACTGACCGCGGCCACCGGACTGCTTGACGAACTTGCCTTCCTGCTCGACAGCCTTCTTGATGCATTCGCGATAAGCCACCTGCGGTGCGCCGACCGCGGCTTCGACGTTGAATTCGCGACGCATACGATCGACGATGATGTCGAGGTGCAGTTCGCCCATGCCGGAGATGATGGTCTGGCCGGACTCTTCGTCGGTGCGCACACGGAAGGACGGATCCTCGGCAGCCAGACGGCCGAGCGCGATACCCATCTTTTCCTGGTCAGCCTTGGTTTTCGGCTCGACAGCAACGTGAATAACCGGGTCCGGGAAGACCATGCGCTCGAGGATGATCGGCGCATCCGGATCACACAGGGTTTCACCCGTGGTCACTTCCTTCAGGCCAACGCAAGCAGCGATGTCGCCAGCCAGAACTTCCTTGATTTCTTCACGGTTGTTAGCGTGCATCTGCAGAATACGGCCGATACGTTCCTTCTTGCCCTTGACCGAGTTGTACACGGTAGCGCCCGAGTTGAGCACGCCAGAGTAAACACGAATGAAGGTCAGCTGGCCGACGAACGGGTCGGTCATCAGCTTGAAAGCCAGAGCGGAGAATTTTTCGGCGTCATCAGCCTTGCGCGAGGCCGGCTGCTCGCTCTCATCAACACCCGCCACCGGCGGAATATCGACTGGCGACGGCAGCAGTTCGACAACAGCGTCCAGCATGCGCTGCACACCCTTGTTCTTGAACGCGGTACCGCACAGCATCGGCTGGATTTCGCAAGCCAGGGTGCGCAGACGCAGACCTTCCTTGATCTTGGCCTCGGACAACTCACCGTTTTCCAGGTACTCGTTCATCAGATCTTCGGAGGCTTCGGCAGCCGCCTCGATCATCTGTTCGCGCCAGGTTTCCGCCGTTTCGACCAGTTCGGCCGGAATGTCGCGATAGTCGAATTTCATGCCCTGAGAGGCCTCGTCCCAGTAGATGGCTTTCATCTTGAGCAGATCGACAACTCCTTCGAAGGAGTCTTCCGCACCGATGGGAATCACGATGGGAACCGGATTGGCCTTCAGACGCGTACGCATCTGGTCGACAACCTTGAAGAAGTTGGCACCGGAACGGTCCATCTTGTTCACAAAGGCCAGACGCGGCACCTTGTACTTGGTCGCCTGACGCCACACGGTTTCCGACTGCGGCTGAACGCCGCCGACCGCGCAGTAAACCATGCAAGCACCGTCGAGCACGCGCATCGAACGCTCAACTTCAATGGTGAAGTCGACGTGTCCCGGGGTGTCGATGATGTTGAAGCGATGCTCCGGGAAGGAGTTGTCCATACCCTTCCAGAAACAGGTCGTCGCCGCAGAGGTAATCGTAATGCCGCGCTCCTGCTCCTGCTCCATCCAGTCCATGGTGGCAGCACCATCATGCACTTCACCGATTTTGTGGTTAACACCGGTGTAGTAGAGGATGCGCTCGGTCGTGGTGGTCTTGCCGGCGTCGATGTGGGCGCTGATACCGATATTGCGGTAGCGCTCGATGGGAGTTTTACGTGCCACGTTAAGCCCTTTGAAAATTAGAAGCGGAAGTGAGCGAAGGCCTTGTTGGCTTCAGCCATGCGGTGAACTTCGTCACGCTTCTTGACTGCGCCACCGCGATTTTCGGAAGCTTCCAGCATTTCGGCGGCCAAGCGCTGGCCCATCGACTTCTCGGACCGCTTGCGGGCAGACTCACGCAGCCAGCGCATGGCGAGCGCGGCGCGACGAGCCGGACGCACTTCAACCGGCACCTGGTAGTTGGCGCCGCCGACGCGGCGGGACTTCACTTCGACCATCGGTTTGACGTTGCCCATGGCAGCGCCGAACACTTCCAGCGGGTCCTTGCCGGACTTGGTGGTGATGATGTCGAAAGCGCCATAGACGATACGCTCGGCGACGGACTTCTTGCCGCTTTGCATGATGGCGTTAATGAACTTGGAGACTTCGACATTGCCGAACTTCGGATCCGGCAGAATGTCACGTT
>CAMKYP010000539.1 GCA_946477505.1 uncultured Dechloromonas sp.
CTGCCCGCCGATCTACCGCTACCGGCGCCGCGTCGCGAACACGAAGCGCTGGCCGACCTCAAGGCCATGGCCAGCAAGAATGTCGTCAACAAGTCCTGCATCGGCATGGGCTATTACGACACGCTGACGCCCAAGGTCATCCTGCGCAACGTCATGGAGAACCCGGGCTGGTACACCGCCTACACGCCCTACCAGGCTGAAATCGCCCAGGGCCGCCTGGAAGCGCTGATGAATTTCCAGCAAATGGTCGTCGATCTGACCGGCCTGGAAATCGCCAACGCCTCGCTGCTCGATGAAGCGACCGCCGCCGCCGAGGCCATGACCATGGCGCGCCGCGTCTCCAAGTCAAAATCGAACCGCTTCCTGGTCGACGCCGCCTGCTTCCCGCAGACCATCGACGTGGTCAAGACCCGCGCCGCCTACTTCGGCTTCGAACTGGTCATCGGCAAGCTTGACGACTACAAGGACGGCGAATTCTTCGGCGCCCTGCTCCAGTACCCGAACGACAACGGCGAAGTCCGCGACCTGACCGACATCATCGCCAGCCTCAAGGCCAAGGGTGCAACCGTCGCGGTCGCCACCGACCTGATGGCGCTGGTCCTGCTCAAGTCGCCCGGCGCCATGGGCGCCGACATCGCCCTCGGCTCCAGCCAGCGCTTCGGCATCCCGATGGGCTTCGGCGGCCCGCATGCTGCCTTCTTCGCCACCCGCGAAGCCTTCGTCCGCTCCATGCCTGGCCGCATCATCGGCGTCTCCAAGGATGCCCGCGGCAACACCGCCTACCGCATGACGCTGCAGACGCGCGAGCAGCACATCCGCCGCGAGAAGGCCAACTCCAACATCTGCACGTCGCAGGTGCTGCTGGCCAACATGGCCGGCATGTATGCCGTCTACCACGGCTCGGAAGGCTTGCGCCTGATCGCCGGCCGCATCCACCGGTTGACCGCCATCCTCGCCGAGGGTCTGAAGCGGGCTGGCGTCAACCTGCTGACCAAGCAGTTCTACGATACGGTGCACTTCGACCTCGGCGCCCGTGCCGAAGCGGTTTACAGCGACGCCCTGGCTGCCGGCTACAACCTGCGCCGCGTGTCGGCCGGTGTACTCGGTGTTTCCTTCGACGAAACCACCACGCGCGAGGACGTGGCGACGCTGTTCAAGCTGATCACCCAAGTCACGCTCGATGTCGCCAGCATCGACACCCAGGTCGCCGCCGCCGACTCCGCGCTGCCGGACGCGCTGCTCCGTACCGATGCCGTACTTCAGCATCCGGTGTTCAACACGCACCACACCGAGCACGAAATGCTGCGCTACCTAAAGTCGCTGCAGAACAAGGATCTGGCGCTCGACCACTCGATGATTTCGCTCGGCTCCTGCACCATGAAGCTGAATGCGACCAGCGAGATGATCCCGGTCACCTGGCCGGAATTCGGTGGCCTTCACCCGTTCGCCCCGCGCGACCAGGCGGCCGGCTACCTGGAAATGATCGCCAGCCTGACCGAATGGTTGAAGACCGTCACCGGCTTCGACGCCATCTGCATGCAGCCGAACTCCGGCGCCCAAGGCGAATACGCCGGCCTGGTCGCCATCGACCGCTACCACGCCAGCCGTGGCGAGGCGCATCGCAAGGTCTGCCTGATCCCCAAGTCGGCGCACGGCACCAACCCGGCCACCGCCCAGATGGCCAACATGAAGGTTGTCGTCGTCGATTGTGACGACAACGGCAACGTCGACGTCGCCGACCTCAAGGCCAAGGCCGAAGCGCACAAGGACGACCTGGCCTGCCTGATGATCACCTACCCGTCGACCCACGGCGTGTTCGAGGAAGCAGTCCGCGAGATCTGCGCCATCGTCCATGCCAACGGCGGCCAGGTGTACATGGACGGCGCCAACCTCAACGCCCAGGTCGGCCTGACCTCGCCCGGCTTCATCGGCGCCGACGTCAGCCACATGAACCTGCACAAGACCTTCGCCATCCCGCATGGCGGCGGCGGCCCCGGCATGGGCCCGATCGGCCTCAAGGCGCATCTGGCTCCGTTCATGGCCGACCACGTCATCCAGCCGACCGGCGACGCCAACCGCGTCAATGCCGGCCAGGGCGCGGTCTCCGCGGCCCCGTTCGGCTCGGCCTCTATCCTGACCATCTCCTGGATGTACCTGGCCATGCTCGGTGGCGCAGGCGTCAAGAAGGCCACGCAAGTCGCCATCCTGAATGCCAACTATGTCGCGACCAAGCTGAATGCCCACTACCCGGTGCTTTACGTCGGCAAGAACGGCCGCGTGGCGCACGAGTGCATCCTCGATATCCGTCCGATCAAGGCCGCCACCGGGATCGCCGAGATCGACATCGCCAAGCGCCTGATGGACTACGGTTTCCATGCGCCGACGGTGTCCTTCCCGGTCGCCGGCACCATCATGGTCGAGCCGACGGAATCCGAATCGAAGGCCGAGCTGGACCGCTTCATCGCGGCCCTAGTCAGCATCCGTGAGGAAATCCGCCAGATCGAGAATGGCGTGTGGTCGGCCGACAGCAATCCACTGAAGAATGCCCCGCATTCCCAGGCGGATGTCATCGATGCCGACTGGCAGCATCCGTACAGCCGCCAGCAGGCCGTCTTCCCGCTGCCGTGGGTGG
>CAMKYP010000540.1 GCA_946477505.1 uncultured Dechloromonas sp.
CCGAGCCGCGAAGAGCTGCTCTCCAAGCTGCTGTACGTTATGCAAGCTCCGGTTGCCGGCTTCGTCCGCGGCCTGGCTGCACTGGCTACCCAGCGCGAAGAAGCCGCCGCTTAACCGTACCGCTTACGAACTGATTTAGGAGTTATTTGAAATGGCAATTAGCAAAGAAGACATCCTGGAAGCCGTTGGCTCCCTGACCGTTATGGAATTGAATGACCTGGTCAAGGCATTCGAAGAGAAGTTTGGCGTTTCCGCCGCTGCTGTCGCCGTTGCCGGCCCGGCCGGTGGTGGTGCTGCCGCTGCTGCTGAAGAACAGACTGAATTCACCGTCGTCCTGGCTGGCGCTGGCGACAAGAAGGTTGAAGTCATCAAGGTCGTTCGTGCTGCTACCGGCCTGGGCCTGAAGGAAGCCAAGGATCTGGTTGATGGCGCTCCGAAGCCGGTCAAGGAAGGCATTGCCAAGGCTGACGCCGAAGCGCTCAAGAAGCAACTGGAAGACGCTGGCGCCAAGGTCGAAATCAAGTAATCGACTTTTGCCCTGTGGGCTGGCGGTTTTTGCCGCCAGCCCTTTTGTGTTTTGTAAAACAGCTTAGTCCGAATTACTGAAAATAAGCTTGAGTACCGCCAGCCGGCAAACGCAAACCGAACTTTCCTCTTTCTATGAAGAGAGGGGAGTCCGTTTGCGTTTGCCTGTTTCCACAGGTTTTATGTTTGATTTCATCCTCACGGAGTTACCATGACTTACTCCTTCACCGAGAAGAAACGCATCCGCAAGAGCTTCGCCAAGCGCGCGAGCGTGTTGGACGTTCCCTACTTGTTGGCGACCCAACTGCAGTCTTTCAAGGATTTCCTGCAAGACGAAGTGGCGCCCGAGAAGCGGAAGAACGAAGGCCTGCAGGCGGCGTTCACCTCGATTTTCCCGATCGTTTCGCATTCCGGCAATGCTCGCCTGGAATTCGTCAGCTACATGCTGGGCGAGCCGGCTTTCGATGTGACCGAGTGTCACCAGCGCGGCCTGACCTTTGCTTCGTCGCTGCGCGCCAAGGTCCGCTTGGTCATCATGGATCGCGAGGCGCCGGATACCGTGAAGGAAGTCAAGGAGCAGGAAGTCTACATGGGTGAAATCCCCTTGATGACGACCAATGGTTCCTTCGTCATCAACGGTACTGAACGGGTCATCGTTTCCCAGTTGCACCGCTCGCCGGGCGTGTTCTTTGAGCATGACCGCGGCAAGACCCACAGTTCGGGCAAACTGCTCTTCTCGGCGCGGGTCATTCCCTACCGCGGTTCCTGGCTGGACTTCGAGTTCGACCCGAAGGACACCCTGTTCTTCCGCGTCGACCGCCGTCGCAAGATGCCGGTCACGACCCTGCTCAAGGCCATCGGAATGTCGTCCGAGGAAATCCTGGCCCAGTTCTTCGAATTCGACACCTTCCTGCTCGGCAGGGACAAGGTCGAATTCACGCTGGTTCCGGAACGCCTGCGCGGCGAAGTGGCCCGTTTCGATTTCGTTGGTCCGGACGGCAAGCTGATCGTCGCCAAGGACAAGCGCATCACCGCCAAGCACATCCGCGAGATCGGTGCTGCCGGCATCAAGCAGATCGCCGTGCCGGACGAGTTCCTGGTTGGTCGCGTTGTCGCCAAGAACATCATCGACAAGGCCACTGGTGAAGTGGTTGCCAACGCCAACGACGAAATCACCGAGACCCTGCTCGCCAAGCTGCGCGACGCCGATATCCTGACCGTTGAAACGCTGTACACCAACGATCTCGACCGTGGCGCTTTCATCTCGAACACGCTGCGTGCCGATGAAACGGCGACCCGCCAGGCCGCCCGTATCGCCATCTACCGCATGATGCGTCCGGGCGAACCGCCGACGGAAGAAGCGGTTGAAATCCTGTTCAACGGTCTGTTCTATTCCGACGAGCGCTACGACCTGTCGGGCGTCGGCCGCATGAAGTTCAACCGTCGCCTCTCGCGTCAGGATGTGATCGAATACAAGGTGATGGTCAAGGGCCTGGCCTCCAAGGCTGAAGCCGCCCTCAAGAACCTGGCCGAAGCCTCCGGTTTTGCCCTGTCCGCGATCCAGGATCTGGTTAGCCTGCTGCCATTCGGCGCTCGTGCGATGATCGAGAATTCGACGCTGGCCGAAGCCGAGGCGCTTGCCGCCAAGCTCAAGCCGCTCGGCGCCAACATTGAAGTTCGTGAACAGCTGACCCTGTCGCCGCGCGACATCGTTGACGTGATTCGCATCCTGGTCGAGCTGCGCAACGGTCGCGGCGAAATCGACGATATTGACCACCTCGGTAACCGCCGCGTGCGTTCCGTCGGCGAACTGGCCGAAAACCAGTTCCGCGCCGGTCTGGTGCGTGTCGAGCGCGCCGTCAAGGAGCGTCTGTCGCAAGCTGAATCCGACAACCTGATGCCGCATGACCTGATCAACGCCAAGCCGATCAGCGCCGCGATCAAGGAGTTCTTCGGTTCCAGCCAGCTGTCGCAGTTCATGGACCAGACCAACCCGCTGTCGGAAATCACCCACAAGCGCCGCGTCTCGGCTCTTGGCCCGGGCGGTCTGACCCGCGAACGCGCCGGCTTCGAAGTGCGCGACGTGCATCCGACCCACT
>CAMKYP010000541.1 GCA_946477505.1 uncultured Dechloromonas sp.
CCGCCGGCCAGACTGGGCGGCGGCGACCGGTGGAGCGCCTTCATCGATCCCGACATGGGCAGCCTGTTCATCGCCGAGCCTTGGCTGGAGATGGCACCGACTGCGGACAAGCAGGCCGAGCTGCTGGCCGGCTTTTCGGCGATCAAAGCGGAGGAATTCGAACGCGCCCTATCCCGACTCGCACCGGCCTCCCCCCGGACAGCGCCCGCGGGCGATGCACCGCGTCACGAGAGCGCCCCCGCCGCCGACGGCAAGCTGAGCCTGAATGGCCCCCATGCCGATCCGCAGAGCTTCCTGCTCGCCGTCATGAACGATCCGAACGCCAGCCCGGCCCTGCGGGTCGAGGCCGCCAAGGCCTTATTGCCTTACTGCCCGCCGACCAAGCGCCCCGGCTGATCAACCATCCCCGGCGTTGGCTGCCCCGGCCGGGGCAGATTGCCATGGTGATCGAGCATGAAATGCGGTAGCGCCGGGACGAAGCGTCGATGCGCACAATTATGTTGACGTCAATATTGAGAACGATTATCGTTAACAACAATGATTGCAGCGCGAGAGTCCCAAGCATTGCTTGAATCGTTCGAGTCATGCATCCGATCGCGCCGCTCCTGATCTTTCATAGCAGCTGATCTGAGTGACCCCACCCCGGGGTTTTGCTCGTTCTGCACAAAGCTGATGCCTGTCGTCTCCATGCGATAGGCGAAGACAAGTCGTTTCCCGGTGCAAAGGCGGCACGTCCGTCCGATCACCTGCGTTATGCCCTTCAGCCCGCCACGCCTCCCCAGGCCAAGCCAGCCAGTGATCAACGGTTTTACTTGGCGGGAGGTACCATGCCATCCGATTCATTTGCAGCCTATCCAGCGGCAAGCCATCCGGTTTCCGGCTGTTTGCTTCCTGCGCGCCGGCCGGATGCGCCAGCGGCGCCATTCTTGGCCCTTGCTTCGAACAGCGGGAGGAAGGCGCCATGATCCTCAACAGCATTCTCGATGGCGTGGGAGGCACCCCCATCATTCGGCTGTCGCGCCTGTTCCGCGGTTCACAGTGCGAGGTGCTGGCCAAGCTGGAAATGTGCAATCCCGCCGGGAGCGTCAAGGATCGGCCGGCCCGCTACATTCTTGAACAAGGGATTGCGGCGGGCAGCATTCCACCGAACGCCCATATCGTCGAGAGCTCGTCCGGCAATCTGGCCATCGCACTGGCAATGGTCTGCCGAATTCACGGGCTGCGCTTCACCGCGGTAGTCGACCCCAATATCTCGCCGACGAACCTCAAAATCATCCGCTGCTATGGCGGCCATATCGAACTCGTCACCGAGAAGGATCGTCAAGGCGGCTATCTGGAAAGCCGCATCGAGCGCGTCAAGCATCTGGTGCGCGGGCAGCCCGACGCCGTGTGGATCAACCAGTACGCCAACGAACGTAATTGGCAAAGCCACTACCACGGGGAGGGCGAGGAGATCCTGCAGCATCTGGATCGCCCGGTGGATTATCTGGTGCTGGGTGTCAGCACCTCCGGCACCCTGCACGGCATAGCCCGGCGGCTGCGCGAGGCGTGGCCGCAACTCAAGGTCGTGGCGGTCGATGCGGTTGGCTCGGTCCTGTTCGGAACCCCCCCTTGCCCTCGCGACCTGCCGGGAATCGGCGCCAGTCGCGTGCCGGAGCTATTGCAACGCGACGAGATCGGGCAAGTCATCCACATCGACGATTACGAATCGGCTGTCGCGTGCCGGGAACTGGTGAAACACGAAGGAATCTTCGCCGGCGGCTCGTCCGGTTCAGTCGTCGCCGCGATTCAACGCCTTTCAGCGCACCTGCAGCGCACCGCACGCATCCTGACGATCCTGCCGGACCGGGGCGAACGTTATCTCGACACGGTCTACGACGACGACTGGCTGTCGCGCATGAAGCGCCGCCACATGGGACGCCTAGCAGACATTTCGATCAACGCCTCCCTGGGACAGACAACATGACCGCACCCTCGACCGCTCCGAACATCCTCTATCTCAGCCGCGCCGACCTGATCGACCTGGGAGGCGGGCATTCGCAACCCTACGTCGACGCCATCGCAGAAGGACTGGCCGCCCACGCCCGCGGCGATTACGTGCAGCCGCTGAAGCCGTATCTGCGGTGGCCCGGGGCCGACCACATCGCCGATCGCATCATTGCCATGCCGTGCTACCTGGGCGGCGAACAGCCGGTGGCGGGCCTCAAGTGGATCGGCAGCCGGCAGCACAATCCGGCACGCTTCGGCCTGGAACGCGCCAGCGCGGTCGTGGTGCTGAACGACGCGCTGACGAACTATCCGATCGCGATCATGGAAGGCGGATTGATCAGCGGCATGCGCACCGCCGCCATCACCGCCGTCGCTACCCGCCATCTGGCACGCCACGGCTTTACCGAGGTGGCCTGCATCGGTTGCGGCCCGATTGCCCGCATGCAGATGCAAACCTTGCTGGAGCAGTTTCCGTCGATTGCGCGCCTCCACTTGTTCGACCTCTCGTCGACGGCCGTCGACACCCTGACCGATGCGCTGGCGGACCGCTTTCCGACAGTCGCCTTCCTCCGGGCCGATTCGGCCGAATCGGCTGTCCGCGTGAGCGATGTCATCGTCACATGCACCG
>CAMKYP010000542.1 GCA_946477505.1 uncultured Dechloromonas sp.
GGCTAAACACGCAAGTTAATCTTTGTTGACCGGCGATTCCGGATCGATCAGGAAGGCCACGATGTGGGTGATCTGCTCCGGGGTCAGCCAGTTGTGCAGGCCGAAGCGCGGCATGTTGGTGCAGGCCGTGAAAGCGTTGGAGTTGTAGATCTTGTCGTAGGCGTACTTGATGATCTCGTCCGAATTGCCACGGATCTTGCCGAAATGGTGAAGGCTCGGGCCGATGGTGCCGTAGGCGACTTCCTTCTTGGCCAGTTCGTGGCAGGCGTAGCAGTTGCCGCCGCGCACGCGGCCGGCCGGGTCGGGCTGGATGAAGCCGATATGGCCGCCGGTGCCGACCGCGGCGAGTTTCTCGCCTTCCTTCCAGTCGCCGATCAGCTTGCCGTCGACCGGGTAGCGGATGGTGGCGGCATTAAGTTTTTCCAGCTTCTGGCCGATCGCGCGCGGCGGGTTGTCGCGGTACTGCTGGCAGGTTTTCATTGTTTCGTCCTGTTCCAGGCGTGTCATCCAGTACTTCGGATTGTCGGCGCGGAACGAGGTGCGGAACATCTGCTCGGCTTCCTTGGCATGTTTGCCGCCGGGTGCTTCAACTGCTTTTTGGGCGAAGGCGGAGGCGGCGAGGGCAAGGCCCAGGGTGCCGAAGAGGGCTGATTTTAGTTTCATGATCCATTCCCCCTTAGCGCTTGATGCCCGGCGTTTCCATCACGGTGCCGGTCGCGGTTTTTTGCAGGTAGGTTTCCAGGGCGATGATCGAGTCGGCCAGATAATTCGGCTCGGGCCAACGGGCCTGGCGCATGCAGTCGATCAGGCGGCGCTGCATGGTCCATACCGCACCTTGCGAGACGCGGTACGAGGGCCAGGTTTTCATCGCCGTGCCGGCTCCGTCCTTGGTGGTCAGGTTGCCCAGTTCCTGCAGGCGGATGCGCTTGCCGTCCTGGCCGTGGCAGATCGCGCATGAGAAGTCTTGCGGGCCGGAGCGGCGATAGAAGATGTACTCACCCATCTTCACCATCTTCGCTTCCTCGGGGTGCGTCGCCGGTACGTTGATCGGCTTGCCGTTCGACTTGGCGCCGATGAAGGTGACCAAGGCCTCGATGTCGGACTCGGTGCCCGGCTTCGAGTACCAGTTCTTCGTTGCCTCGGCGGCCGTGACCCCCTGCAAGGTCACCATGCAATGCACGAGGCGGGACTCCAGATCCATGACCTTGCCGGTGTCCTTGAAATATTTCGGCAGGCTGGCGTAGGCGCCTTCGAGCTTGCCCGGGCCAAGGCCAAGGTCGCATTGCTCAAGAGAGGCCTTCTTCGGGCCGCGCTTCTCTGCCCACAGGCCTTCGCCCTTGACTTCGAGCAGGTCGGCGGGATTGCCGTCGGCCAGGGCTTCGCGGTACTTGGCCAGTTCATCGGCGACCTTGCTGTCCTGCGCGATGGCAAAGCCACCGAACGCGCAGGCGATAGTCAGGCCAAGCGCGGTTTTCAACATGCGTTGAACCATACGGATACTCCTCCAGGGGAAGTGATGATCGGCAGCGGCGGTCTGTGCCGCCTTGCTGCCGTTCTGCGGGCTGAATCAGGCGATGGCTGCTTCGTCGGTACGGCTGTCGCCCTTGTTGTCCTTCCAGCTGACCGTGACCTTGTCGCCCTTGGCGCCGCCCTTGAACTTGAAGGCGAGGTAGGGGTTCTTGGATACGGACGGGCCGAATTCGGCGCTTAATACCGTCTTGTCGCCATGCTTGGCGACCAGTTCGGTGATGAACCAGGCCGGCACGATGGCGCCGTTGGCATCCTTGCGTTGACCGGTTTCCATCTCGTGGCTGACCAGGACTTTGACTTCGGTCACGCCGTCCTTGTTGGCGGCGCGTATTTTCATTGGGTTGCCCATGTTTTGCTCCTTGAATTCGTATCGATTAACCGCCGCAGCCGCCCAGGGTGACCTTGATTTCTTTCGTGGCCATGAAGAACTTGCCGTCCGACTTGACCAGGGCGTAGATATTCGAGGTCTGGCCCATCTTGACGCGGGTCTGGACGTTCGCTTCGGTGCCCTCGGGCAGCGTGAAGGTGGCGGCCAGCGCATTGGGGTTCTTTTCGATCAGGATGGCGACCATGCTGATGTTGGGCAGCGACGAGGCGACGCCCACCGGCACCACGGCGCCATTCTCGGCGATGTCCGGGCCGGTGACCTGGACGCCCTTGCTGTCGGCCGGGGAGGCTGCGCCGAGTGCCTTCAGCGTATCGGCCATGCTCTTGGCGTCGAAGGCAGCCTTGTTCCAGTCGGCCAGGGCCATGCCCGGGGTGATGATGCCGGCGGCGGCCAACATGCCCAGCAGGGTGGCGCCGGAGCCGGATTTGAGTACGGTGCGACGTTGATTGTTCATGACTTCTCCTCTGTAGAAATTGGAATTACTTGGAACCGGCCAGAATCCACCGGACCAGGGTCGTCAGGTCGTCATCCTTCAGGTGTGCGTTGGGCGGCATCGGGATCGAGCCCCATACCCCCTGTCCACCGGCCTTGACCTTGGCGATCAGGCGCGACTCGGCGTCGGGCTGGCCCTGATAGCGGGCGACGATTTCGTTGTAGCCGGGGCCGACGATCTTGTTCTTGAGGCCATGGCAGGCC
>CAMKYP010000543.1 GCA_946477505.1 uncultured Dechloromonas sp.
ATTCTGCAGGGGCAGACTGCCGGTGCCATCGAGCAGTTGCAATTGGCGCAGAAGGCAGGGGACGCAAATTTCTACGAAATGTCGTCGATCGATGCCCGACTGCGCGAGATGAAGCGTCGCCAGATCGATGAACTCAAGGAAAAGCGCAATTAAGGTTAGAATCGCGGCTTGAATTCATCCGCAGAATGACCATGGAATTTGATCGCGATCTCGATGTCAAGGGGCTGAACTGCCCGCTTCCCATTCTCCGTACCAAGAAGACCCTGGCTGAAATGGAAACCGGCCAAATCTTGCGCGTTCTGGCGACCGATCCGGGCTCGCTGAAGGATTTTCCCGCCTTTGCCAAGCAGACCGGTAACGAATTGCTTGAGCAGAAGGAAGAGAACCGGGTCTTCGAGTTTTACCTGAAGCGCAAATAAGCTCCGAATTCACAGCATTTTTTGAAGACAGGCAGGCGCCGGCGGGCGAACCTGCCGCTTGGCGCTTCGAAGGCTTGATCGATTGCCTCGAGGTTTGCTGTGCCGACTCCTTCGTTTCGGCCATGCGGCTACTCGGCGAACAGACCGGCTGGACTGTGGCGGCCATCGGGTATGAACTCGGATACTTGCTTGAGCCACGTTCGGCACCTCCAGGGTGGCAGCCGGGAGAGACTGTGCTCGCGCGGTTTTGGCGCTTTCGCGAGCGCCTCGCGTTGTCGGCGGCCGAGGCCGAGGCATGGCTGGCCGCACAGGGGGCTGACGATGTCGCCGGTATCGGCGACCTCGCGCCGGCCTTGGATGAATCAGGCTACCAACTTGCCGTCGCGCGGATCAAGCGCTTTATTTCCGATGGTGACTGCTATCAGGTTAACTTCACCTTTCCGATGGAGTTTTCCTGGTTCGGGTCGCCGTTGGCTGTATATGCGCACTTGCGCCAGCGCCAGCCGGTGCGCTACGGCGGTTTTGTCGGCAACCCGCAGGGCGGCATCGTTTCGCTTTCGCCGGAGTTGTTTCTGGAGCGGCACGGCGAGCGTTTGTTGACGCGGCCGATGAAGGGTACCGCGCCGCGCAGCATGCCGAGCGAAACCTTACGCGATTCGGTCAAGGACCGGGCGGAAAACCTGATGATCGTCGATCTCCTGCGCAACGATCTTGGCCGCCTGGCAGAGCCGGGCAGTGTGTCGGTCGACCGTCTGTTCGGGATTGAGGCATATCCGACGGTCTGGCAGATGGTTTCTGCGGTATCGGCGCGGATTGGACGGCAGAATTTCGAGGCCGTCCTGCGTGCGCTCTTTCCTTGTGGATCGATTACCGGCGCACCGAAAATCCGCGCCATGCAGATCATCGGCGAGTTGGAGGGTGGGCCGCGCGGCCTATATACCGGGGCGCTCGGATTTCTGGCGCCGAACGGCGATTTTCGGCTGAATGTGGCGATTCGAACGCTGGAGCTGGCAAGCGGTCACCGGGGGAAAATGGGGGTAGGCAGTGGCATTGTCGCCGACTCCTTGCCTGAAGCCGAATGGCGAGAGTGTCTGCTGAAGGCCGAGTTCCTGCGCAGTCTCGATCCTGGCCTCAAGCTGATCGAAACCTTGCGTCGTGAGAACGGCGTCTATCCGATGTGGGCGGGCCATCTGGGGCGGCTTCGTCGTTCTGCTCAATGGTTCGGTTTTGTGCTGGACGAGCAACGCCTGTGTCGCGAACTGGGAAAACAGCCTTCGCAAGGCGTCTGGCGCGTGCGCCTGACCTTGGACAAGGCGGGCGATATCGATATCCAGGCCGTCGAGCTGGACGATACGCCGCCCTCTGTGCGATTGGCCGAACTGGCCGAAGAGCCTATCGACAGCAGTGATCCGCTGCGTCTTCACAAGACAACGGCACGCCACTTGTACGATGCGGCTCTGCGCGCTCTGCCGGCCGATTCTCCGGTATTCGACCTGATTTTCACCAATGAGCGCGGAGAGATCGCCGAAGGGGCGCGTAGCAACGTCTTTGTCGAGCGGGATGGCGTGTTGCTGACCCCGCCGCTTGCGTGTGGTGCGCTACCGGGTGTGCTACGGATCGAATTGCTGGCCAGCGGCAGGGCGCGCGAGGCCGTGCTTTATCCGGCCGACCTGAGCGGCGACTTCTTTCTTGGCAACGCCCTGCGTGGGCTGATGCCTGCTCGCTTGCGACCGGCCAAAAAAAACGGCCGGATTTGAGCGCCGGCCGTTTTTCTATTAGTCGTTGGCGTTGCGCTTAACGGCGTAGACGACGCAGATTGAGTCCGATTACCAGGAAAATGGCGGCGCCCATGCCATAGGTGAAGGCCTTGGCGACATCGACGTCCTGAACGGCAACGAGGACCGGCGTATCCTTCTCGATCTTGTAGCGGATACTGCTCTGGAAATGCCAGGACGAAGCCTTGACTTCATAGACCCCGTCGTTCCTGCTCCATTTCAGCCAGTTCAAGGGCTCCTCGAACTCACCGGCGGCCTCGGTCATCTCCAGGCTGATCTGTCCCTTTGCCTTTGCTTCGTCCAGTTCGCCGTAGCTGATGCCGCAGGCTTCCTTCTTCTCGCCGCAGAGGGCGACCAGACGGAAATTCGGCTTCCACTCGGGGTTGGCCTTCTCCCACGGCCAGGAGTAGATGAA
>CAMKYP010000544.1 GCA_946477505.1 uncultured Dechloromonas sp.
GCGGCCTGTGCGTCGACACCTGCCCGACCGGCTCGCTGAGCTTCGAGATCAAGGGTCTGCAGAAACTGCTGTAGCGCGCCCAGCCGGCAAGCTGCACAGGGCGACCAGGCGCGATTCGGCATGCGCCAGATCGCGCCTGAGAAGATGACTCGAATTGTCGCCGATACGTGCAAAAGGCGCCGCCGAATCGACCGTCGTGGTCATCAACAACACCCTCGAATTTCCTCCGATGGGCTCCCGAACGCCTCAAATTTCCATCATCCTGCGAGGCCCCCCTTGGGAGACAAGCAAGCGCTGCCCCACGGCACGTTACACACCGCAATCCTCCACGCCAGCCCCCTTGCAGATGCCAAACAAATAATAAAAAAATAATAATTGACAAAATAACCAAATAAACACTTAATTATAAGTAAGTATGCATAAAGCACCTTCGTGAATGCCTCCACCAGTAGAAACGAGACTGATCGATTTTTCTGGTCCGGAGATCGTCATACCAACAACTGATTGATAAGGATGAAAATGACCAACGGAAGTCAGGGCGCAACGCTGTTCGCCAGAAACTCGATCGTCTCAGCCTGCATACTCGTTGCCTTGCTAATCAGTTTCATGGCACTGCTATATACCTACGAGCAGGAAAAATCGGCCATTCAGCAACGCTACGCCTCTTATCTTCTGGCGGATGAATTACGCCAGTCCTCGGATGATCTCACCCGCCTCGGCCGTACCTTCGTGGTCACCCGAAACCCCGAATACGAGCGGGAATACATGCGGATTCTTGACATCAGGGGAGGCAAGGCCCCGAGGCCGGAAAAATATCACCACATCTATTGGGATTTCGTAGCTGTCAACGGACAAGCCCCCCGCCCTGACTCGACACAGACAGCTGACCTGATCGACTTGATGCGTGCCAATGGTTTTACCGACGGCGAAATCGAAAAACTCAACGAAGCCAGAAAAAATTCCGATGCCCTCGTCAATATCGAAGTCGAGGCCATGGGCATTGTTAAGAAAAACCCCTCCGATGCCGAGGCCGCCAGGGCGATTTCAATGATGCACGACGCCCGCTACCACAGCGAAAAGGCGAAGATCATGCGGCCAATCGACGAGTTCTATCAGTTGATGGAAGCGCGCATCGAATCGAACATCCGGCATAGCACCCGGATCTCGCAAGGAGTTTCAATCGTATTTGGCATTTTGTGTTGCGCCCTGTTCATCATGTTGTGGCGCACCTACCGGTCATTGAATTTCGTGATCGGCGGCTCGGTTGAAACACTGCACCAGAACCTCCAATCGATGGCCAACGGCAACTTTGCCTTCCGTATCGAGCAGAATGGCAATCCACACAGCCTCATGACCAGCCTAGCCGATGTGCAATCACATTTGGGCAAGCTCATCCTCAAACTGCGCAGCGCAATCGAGGAATTAGATCAACAAACACAAAATATCAGCACCGTCGTGAGCACAGCCAAGCAGACGGCCGACAATCAGGCGACGGCAACCTCCAGCATGGCTGCTTCGTTGGAGCAACTGGTCGTAAGCATCAACAACGCCAGCGAAAACACCGAAGCCACCCAAACCGTAGCGCAAACCACGGAAACCACACTCGACCACAGTGGCAAGATCATACGAAATACCGTGAGCAGCATCGAGGCGATTGCAACCGGCGTGCGCAATACGGCCGACCGGCTTGGCGAACTGGAAGAACATACCCAGCAAATTGACCTGATCGTCAATGTCATCAAAGAAATTGCCGACCAAACCAACCTCCTGGCACTTAATGCCGCCATAGAAGCAGCACGTGCTGGCGAACAGGGTCGAGGTTTCGCGGTTGTGGCCGACGAAGTACGCAAGCTCGCGGAACGTACTACGCGATCCACTCAGGAAATCGCACAAACTATCGGCAAAATACGCAGCAGTACTGAAATGTCGGTACAAAGTATGAACGCTGGCGTTAGTAGCGTCAGCGAAGGCGTGCAGATGGCAAACCAAGCCGGCGATGCGCTTCAGGAAATCCGCAGTTCGTCGGAACAGATCATCGGGAGCATTAACGATATTGGCTTCATGCTGAAAGAGCAGGCGACGGCAGCCAATCACGTTGCCGCCAACGTGGAAAAAATTTCCCAGCAAGCAGATATCTCGAACCGGCAGGCCAGCGATGTTCTCTCCTCCGTTGAAGCGTTGCAACAGCTGACACAGGAACTGGCGCAGGATATCGGTCGCTTCAAATTCGAGAACTAAGCCCCAGACCACCGGCTGCTCCATCCGGGAGGCTGCTCTGAGCGATGAGCGAGGCGCGGCCAACTGGAAAAATCACCCACATTCCCCCCAAAGAGGCCGATAAGCCGCAACGGCTCCGATTTAAAGCGCAGATGGCGGCTACCGTGGCGGCTAAGAGCAGCCACCTCACCCAAGCAAAATCAGCCACCTGCGCATCATCTTCAGGATCATCTTTGCCCTGCTCGCGCTGACCTACGGCCTGGGGCTGGCCATGCTGTGGGAGCTCGCCCTAATCTTCTTCGAGGTCTTCTTCTCGCGGCGCGCCTGGTGCCGCACGTTCTCGACACGGTGATCAAGGGCCGCGCCGCGAGAAGAAGAC
>CAMKYP010000545.1 GCA_946477505.1 uncultured Dechloromonas sp.
CACCCCGCACAGGCCTTCATGCACTCCAATTCCCAGCGGCGACATCGGCCCTCGGCCGTCATGCAGCGCATCGCGGGTCTGGAGCGGGCGCTGGAACAGGCGCAGCACCTGCTCCACCAGGACGATCTCACTCCGCTCCTGAACCGTCGCGGATTCCGGCGCGCCTGCGACCGGTGGGCCGGCAACGGCCCGATGGCGATGTCGGCCTGCTGCGCGATGATCGACCTGGATGGTTTCAAGGCCATCAACGACCGGCACGGCCATCCGGTCGGCGATGCCGCGCTGGTTCACTTCGCCGCCACGCTGCGCCGGCATCTGCGTCCCGCCGACACCATCGCGAGGCTGGGCGGCGACGAGTTCGCGCTGATCCTGATGAATTGCAGCGGCGACGGTGCGTGCCTGCTGCTGGAACGCCTGCAGCAGGCGCTCGCCGGATCACCCCTGTCAGTGCCGGGTGGCGCCGTGCCGCTGCGGTTTTCTGCCGGGGTCGCCGAGCTTCATGCGGCTGAATCGCTGGAGCAGGTGTTGGAGCGCGCCGATACCGCCTTGCTCGATGCGAAGCGCCAAGGCAAGGCGATGGTCCGCCTGAGCGTTCCACCGGCGCGGTCTGCGCAGGCAGCCACGGCGAACGCGCGCGACCGGCAGACCGCTTCAGCGTGTGTTCCCAGCGCCATCGATCTACGGGAAAGCGACGGGTAGTCGGATCCTCGGCCGCCTGTCCCACCAGATGCCGGCATCATTGGACACCACCCGATTGGACGCACATCAAGCCCCTCACTGCTGGTTGCCCATGGCTGCTCAACCTATTGCCACCCACAACCCACCTGCTCCACCACGGATTTCGCAGGCGAATAGCCAACCGGTGCGCACGGCCGCTCGCCGGACGGCACACTGTTTGGGCATCTGGCTTCGGCCAACGCGCGCTCGTTCGAGCGCTCCCGAGTCGCCTCGGGCGTTGCGGTCGTTACCCGCATTTTGTTGTGGCAGCGTTCGATGGCTGCCCGTGGTTCCGCGCCCCGCGCTGAACTGAGTCCTGCCGGCCGACGCTCGTCGGCTGGTTTCCAAGCCCTTGGCGCTCGCCGCCTCGTACCCGATCTGCCGGCTTCGCCATGAAGCCCGGCGCAGTCGCGTACGTCTGGCCTTTGCCAACCGGTCGTCCACGACCGTTTTCTTGCCCATCCCACCCGGGGAGCCCGCCTCCCCGATGGGGCGTTGTGTTCCCCGTTTTCCTTGGAGAACACACCGATGGCCCGTCCTACCGCGCCTTCCCTGTGGCTGCCCGGGTTCGACCCGGCGGCCCCGGCCCTGCCCCACCCTGCAGAGCAGTTTTGCCTTTCCGTTTCTTGCAAGCCCGCCGAGCCGGTCGAGGTCATCCACGTCGAGACCCTCAGCGAGGTAGCTCAAGAGCCGTTTGTGGACACCGTCCGCGCCAACTGGCGGGTGGTGGCCACCGCGACCGAGGCCGCCCCGCGCGTCCTTTGGCCGCAACTGACCCGCGCCGATCTGGAACACCTGACCGGCCCGACCGCGAAGTTCGAGGCCAACCTGACAGCGATCGCGCTCCTGCGCCAGATCGATGCCGAAGGCCGGCCGGCCAGTGTGGATGAACGCCAGGTTTTTCAGCGCTACACCGGCTGGGGCGGCCTGCCCGCCAGCTTCAATCTCGAAGCTGCAGACAGCGCCTGGGCCGAACGTGCCCGTCGCTTGCAGGAATTACTTCCCGCCGAGGACTACGAATCGGCGCGCGCCTCCGTCAACAACAGCCACTACACCGAGATCCACGTGATCGAGGCGATATGGCAGGCGGTGGAGCGCTTCGGTTTCACCGGCGGACGCATCCTGGAGCCTGCCGCCGGCATCGGCCATTTCATCGGCGCCCTGCCGCGGAATCTGGCCGAACGCAGTAGCGTCACGGCCGTCGAGATCGACCGGGTTTCCGGCCGTATCCTCAAGGCGCTCTACGCGCCCGGCGGCGTGGACGTGCGGATTTCCCCTTTCGAGAAAACCCCGCTGCCCGACCACTGGTTCGACCTGGTGATCGGCAACGTCCCCTTCGGCAAGTACAAGGTCGCCGACGTGAGCAACCGGGCCTATGCCCGCTTCAGCATCCACAACTACTTCTTCGGCCGCGCCCTCGACCTGGTGCGCCCCGGCGGGCTGGTGTGCTTCATCACCAGCAGCCACACGATGGATGCCCAGTACGACGCGGTGCGCGAGCACATCGCAAGTCAGGCTCACCTGCTGGGTGCCATCCGGCTCCCCAAGGGCACCTTCGCCGGCATCGCGTCGACCGAAGTGCAGACCGACATCCTGTTTCTGCGCAAGCGGCAGCGGGCTGAGGCGGTCGAGGCCAAATGGTTGAAGCTGGGCACGGTGCCCGATAGTCTCCGGCACCCCCAGTGCTACGAGCGCTACTTGCCGATCAACACCTGGTACGCCGAGCACCCGCAGTTCTGCATTGGCCGCATCCGCCGCGAGAGCAATGGCTACGAGGAAGTACCGGTCGCCGTGTTCGAGGGCGACCTGGAGGCGGCCCTGGCCGAGCGCATCGCCTTGCTGCCGGCCGGTGCTTACCGGCCGGTGGCGCACAAGGCC
>CAMKYP010000546.1 GCA_946477505.1 uncultured Dechloromonas sp.
GAGGCGGGTCTGCACTGTGCCGAACAGCTTGTCGTGCAGGTCGCGCGTCTGGCCGGCGATACCTTCCATGGTCGCGGTGACGACCGGCTGGATGGTTTCGGCGGCAACGGTGGCGCTGTCTTTCAGGCTGGCCTTCAGCGACTGGTCCACGGATTGGGCGAGGTCGGTGTAGAGGGCCTTGGCTTCGGCGTGGAACTGTTGCTGCCCGGCCAGCAGACTGGCGCCGAGTTCGCGGTTCTGTTCTGCCATCTGGCTCATCATCACCTGCAGCGTGGTGACCAGATCGGGCAGGGCCTGCGATTGCGACTGCAGGGCCTTGAAGGTTTCCTGGCGCTGGTGGGTGAGAGAGAAGTCACGCAGGGCGCTGGCGATCTTGCTGTCGAGTAGTTGGCCGATACGCAGTCGGTCGCGTCGGCAGAGGGCCGACATCAGGCCGAGCATGGCCGAGGTGGCGACACCGGCCACCGAGGTGCCGAAGGCGACGCCGAGGCCCTTGACCGGCGCTGCCAGCGCGGCGCGGATGGTTTGCAGGTCGGTCGTGCTTTCCAGCGCCAGCACGGCGCCGTTGAGCGTGACGACCATGCCGAGGAAGGTGCCGAGCATGCCGAGCAGGACCAGCAGGCCGACGAGATAGGGTGTCAGGCCAGGGCCGGGCAGGGCGGCGCGCTCGCCTTCGATGCGCAGGCGGACAGTGTTCTGCAACGGTGCCGGCACCTGCTGCAGCCATTCGCCAAGGTGGGCCAGATCGTCCGGGATGGCGCGCAGGGCCTTGGCAAGGCCCTCGGTGTTGCCGTGGAAGCGGCGCAGTTCCAGCGCGCCGGCGATATAGACGGCGGCGATGACCAAGGTGACGGCCAGGGCCAGATGGCTGCCGCCAATATAGCTGGAGGCGACCCAGAGAACGGCAAGCAGGCCGAGAGTGAAGGCGGAAATACAGAAATTGCGGTTCATGGCGTGGTGTTGTCTTCCTGGCCGAGGGCGGCAATCAGCCCGGCAGCCGGTTTCAGGCGCAGATCAAGTTCGGCCAGCAGCATGGCCTGGGTGTCCTGGCAAAAGGCTTCGAGCCAGCTCCCCGGTTGGGTCCAGAGCGCCGGATCGTCCTGGGCGTCGGCCGGCAGGCTTGCCTGGTGCTCCTGATAACGCTGGGCGAAGCGCCGGGCGAGCAGAATCGGGATATTGCCGAGCAGGTTGCGCTCGCGAACGATCAGTATTTTATCGAAATTGGCGTCCAGTTCGGCCAGCTGGCGATGCGCTGGCGAACGGGCGGCGAGTGCCTTGCGGGCGTTGCTGCGCAAGGCCGAAATAGCGCTGGCCATATCGCGCTGGTGGGCCAGGTAGTAGCGATGGTAAGGCGCAAAATCGGCAGCTTCCTTGGCGGTAGCTTGTGGCAGTGGCGTCGGGAAGCGGATGCGGGCGGTTCCTTCGCTGAACACCCCATCGTTCTGGATGGAACTCCCCAGGTTGTCGCGCACACGGGTCAGTTGCGCCGCCAGAGGACTGGCGTTCGCGCTGGTTGCCGGCGCTGCCGTGCGCGCGGCGTCGGCGTTGAGCGCCGAAAACAGCGCGAGGGCGTCCGCGAAATCAAGCCACTGACCCAGTCGCTCGCCAAAATCGTATTGGGGATCAACGGGCTCCGGGGTGATTTCGGAGAGGAGCCGGACGAGGCCGGAGCGGTTGAAGGTAGTGCGCTGTAATCCTGGCGTCATGGCCGAGGGGGTTGCCGAACTCGAAAAAGGCCGCAAGGCTACACCAAACTTGCGTCAGGGTCAGCGCTTTGTCCAAAGCCAGGCACCACCGGCAATTCGGGAGGTGGCAGCGGAGGATGGCCGTCAATCGGTGAAGACATGACGTGCTCGTTGGCGGAAATCGTCCCGGAATCGTTGGCCAATTGCCTGTATCGCGGTGCAAGGCTACCCTTGCGCCCGTCCTATCCAATAATCCACCGTACCCAATCCTGGAAATCAGAATGACTGCCAGCCATGAACGATTCAACCGCTGCATCGCCCTGTTCGATGCCGCCAACGCCGAAGACCCCAACCAGGAGGACGGGCAGCCGAAAGAATTGCTGTACGCTCGTCGCATGACCGACATGATCGGCCGCTTCGCGCCGCAGGCCGGTGAAGTCGCGCAACTGGCCGTGCGTGCCCAGCATATCCGGCGGTGGACGGTGCCGCGCAGCAACTATCCGCTCGGCAAGCCGGGTTACTTTGCCTGGCGAACCGGGCTTTATCGCTTTCATGCTGAAACGGCCGGCGAACTGATGCGCCAGGCCGGCTACGATGAGGCGACCATCGCGCAGGTCAAGGCGGCTGTCGGCAAGGAGGGGATCAAGACCAATCCCGATACGCAGCTGCTGGAGGATGTTTCCAGCCTCGTCTTCATTGAGCATTACATGCTTGGTTTCGCTGCTCAGCACGCTGAATACAGCGAAGAGAAGTGGCTCGGCATCATCCGCAAGACATGGAAAAAGATGTCCGAATCAGCGCGTGCGTTTGCGACCACCGGCGGTATCAAGTTGCCGGAGGCGTTGCTGCCACTGATCACTAAGAGCCGCTAACAAAAAGAAGCCTTTCCCTCTGTTCACAGCGGCTGAAT
>CAMKYP010000547.1 GCA_946477505.1 uncultured Dechloromonas sp.
CCGAACAACAAGCTGTTCCCCGCCCCGAATCGCGAACGTATCGAAGTCAAGCGCTGGGAAGCCCTGGCCGATGGCCTGTGCGATGCTGCCGTCGCCGCACTGCTGGAGCGCAAACGCCCGGCCAACGAACAAAGCGCCGACTGGATCGAACGCCAACTCGCCAAGGTAAAGCGCGCACTGGCCTTCATGTCCGAAGAGCTGGACGACAAGAGCTTCTGCATGGGAACGCACATTTCGATGGCAGACCTGGCGCTGGGCACCGCACTCGGTTACTTGAACTTCCGCTTCCCGGAAATCGCCTGGCAGGCCGACCACCCGAACCTGTCCAAACTGTATGACAAGCTGATGCAGCGCCCGGCCTTTGCCGACACACTGCCGCACGAATAAGCGAAAAAGCGAACCGCACAGTCAACACGGGGCGCCAAAGGCGCCCTTATCTTTTATTGCTACTGAACCAAAATCCTTTTGGCCAGTCTCCCTCTTGCCGGGAACACCCAGAGGACATCACGCATGATTTCTTCCCCCGAAGCGACAATACCGATCAACGCGATCGCCAATGCACTTACGGCTGCGCTGGGCGCACGTGACCACTACACGCGCGTCCACTGCGATCGCGTCGTCCAGCTGTCGGAAGCACTGGGCAAGCATCTGGGCCTGACCAGCAAGGAACTCGAACACCTGTCGCTGGGGGCTCGCTTCCACGATCTGGGGAAAATCGGCATCCCCGACACCGTTCTGCGCAAACCCGAACCCTTTGAAGCCCATGAATGGGAATGCATGAAGCAGCACGTACTGATCGGCGAGCAGATCGTTCTCGCCATCAACGGCGGCCGAGTGAGCAGCGTGGCCCGAACGGTCAGGCACCACCACGAGCATTTCGACGGATCGGGATACCCGGATGGACTCAAAGGCGGCGCCATTCCGCTCGACGCCCGCATCATTTCAGTGGTGGACAGCTACGACGCGATGATCGCTCGCCGTCCTTACCATGATGCGCGCGACCACCGGGCCGTCATGGACATACTGAATAGCGAGTCGGGCAGCAAGCATGATCCGGATCTGGTCCATGCCTTCGGTGCCGTCATCGAAAACCGCTGACGGCAAGCAGCGACCAAAGCGCTTAGCGGATGATGCCGCCACCCAAGCAAACGCGACTCTCGTAAAGCACCACCGACTGCCCGGGCGTGAGCGCCCACTGCGGCTCGGCGAAACGGATTTCGCAGGATGCCGCATCGACGCGCTCCACCTCGCACGGCTGATCCGAGGTCCGGTAGCGCGGCTTGGCGGTATAAACCCAGTGCGTATGCGGCGCTTCGCCCGACACCCAGCTCAGTTGCTCGGCGATCAGCGACTCCTTGAGCAAGGCCGGATGGTCATGCCCTTGAACGACGTACAACACGTTCTTGTCCATGTCCTTGCCGGCGACGAACCAGGCGTCGTGATCACCACCGCCGGCCAAGCCCTTTTCCTTGACGCCGCCGATATGCAGACCCTTGCGCTGGCCGATGGTGTGGTACATCAAACCGTCGTGCTCGCCCATCGCCTTGCCGTCGTCAAGCCGGCGAATCTCACCCTTCTTGGGCGGCAAGTAGCGTGACAGGAAGTCCTTGAACGGGCGCTCGCCAATGAAACAGATACCGGTCGAATCCTTCTTGGCGGCGACATGCAAGCCTTCCGCTTCGGCAATCTTGCGCACCTCGCGCTTGTACAGGTCAGCCAGCGGAAACAGGGTCTTCGACAACTGTGCCTGGTTGAGGCGATAGAGGAAGTAGCTCTGGTCCTTGGTGCCGTCCTCTGCCTTGAGCAACTGGAATCGGCCGTCGAATTCGCGCACACCGGCGTAGTGGCCGGTGGCGATCTTTTCGGCCCCCAGCTGCATGGCGTGATCGAGGAAAGCCTTGAACTTGATTTCGGAGTTACACAGGATGTCCGGATTCGGCGTCCGCCCGGCCTGGTATTCGCGCAGGAACTCGGCGAATACCCGCTCACGGTATTCGGCGGCGAAATTGACCACTTCGACATCGATGCCGATACGGTCGGCAACGCTCATCACATCGATCAGATCCTGGCGCGACGAGCAGTATTCCTCGGTATCGTCGTCCTCCCAGTTTTTCATGAACAGGCCGATCACATTCCAGCCCTGGCGCTTGAGCAGCAGCGCGGCCACGGAGGAATCGACACCGCCGGACAAGCCGACGACCACTGTTTTCTTAGACATCGGGCCCAGCCCCTTTCTTCCACTCTTCCAGCGGCAACACCACCGCCGGTTTTCCATTATCGACGAACCAGCTATCGACGACGAAGCGTCGCTGCTCGCCTTCCTGATTCTTTTCCTCGATCACCGCCGACCAATGCACCGGCACCAGACCGGCAAAATAACGGACTTCCGGCTCCAGCACGCGATGCCAGCGCAGGTAGCCGCGGCGGGACAGCAACTGCAGCAGGCGAGTGGTCGAGGTCGAATGATCGATGCAGTCCATCTTGCCCGGCACATTGTCGTCGTCGAAATTGCCGCCGCGGTCATTGCGAATATCCGACTGCTCGCCCCCCCACTCGTACAAACGACCGATGGCTACTGCCAGCACGCCGCG
>CAMKYP010000548.1 GCA_946477505.1 uncultured Dechloromonas sp.
TCATTTCGCCGACCGCCAGCCGTACCCCGGCCAGCATCGACTGGCCCATGGGCGAGGAGGGGCCGGTGTAAGGCCCGGTCACGGCGATGCGGATCGGTTCGTTGGCCTGTGCTGCGTGCGTACCGATACACAGTGCGATGCCGACGATGACGGCGGTCAGTCGATTCATGGTTCACCTCCAGTGTGGCAGAGAAGCCTAGGGAACAGATGGCGATAATGGAATTGGGGTTGTCACTAAGCGGGAAAACCCGCAGTCAGCCCACTTTTTTTGCCATATCGAGGTTTTTTCGGGCGGTGGCTGGGTTTGTCCATGCCGGAAGACTTTCGAGCGCTGCCGGCCGATTTTGTTACGCCTCCTGAGCGATTTCCGGCGTGCTCGGCCGCAATATTTCATGCGCTTGGCGTAGCATGGCGACTGAGACTATCCCGAGTTTTCTGACGCATGGTTATCAACCTGATCAACAATATTGCCTTCCTGATTGCCTTGGTTGCGGTGGGGCAACTTGTCATCTCGCGCTTCCGGAGGAATACGCGGGGCCGCCAGTTGTTGCTCGGTGTGGTTTTCGGCTGCGTGACGTTGCTGGGCATGGTCAACCCGGTCAATTTCGCGCCTGGCCTGATCTTCGACGGCCGTTCGATCGTGCTGTCGCTTGCCGGTCTGGTCGGCGGTGGCCTCGTTGCCGCCATCGCAGGGGGGATGGCTGCCGTATATCGCTATCAATTGGGTGGTATCGGGGTACCGGTGGGCGTTCTGGTCATCCTCCAGTCTGCCTTTCTGGGGGTACTGGCACGGCAATGGTTCATGCGGCGGGGCGCTCGCCCCGGGGCGATACATTACGTGCTGTTGGGCGTGCTGGTTCAGTTGGCGCAGCTGGGGGCTTTCGCGTTAATTCCCAATCGCGCTGGTTACCCCTTCATTGAGCAGGCCTGGTGGGTGTTGCTGTTTTTCTACCCGCTTGCCTTTTTGTTTCTGTGCCTGTCTTTTCAACATCATGCACAGCAGCGGATCGACCGGCTGGCATTGCAAAGGGCCCAGAAGGCTTTGACGGCAGAAGAGCATGCCAGCATGCAGCGCTTTCACGCCTATTTCGACCATTCGATCGTTGGCCTCGCCATCACCAGCCTTGAAAAAGGCTGGCTCGAAGTCAACGATGCGCTGTGCAATACGCTCGGCTATTCCCGAGCAGAGCTGACGCGCATGACCTGGATGGAGCTGACCCACCCGGATGACCTGGCGCCCGATATGGCGCAATTCAACCGCATGCTGGCCGGTGAGATCGACAGCTACGCAATGGACAAGCGCTTCGTTCACAAGGATGGCCATCCGATCTATACGCGCCTGGCCGTCAGCAATGTGCGCAAGGCGGATGGCTGTGTCGATTACGTTGTGGCGATGGTCGAGGATATCTCGGAGCAGAAACTATCCAGTCTCGCTTTGGAGCGCAGAGAAAAGCAGCTGCGTTTTGTGCTGGCTGGCTCGGCACTTGGTTTTTGGGACTGGGACATTGTCACCGGTACGGTGGACCGGAACGAGCAGTGGGCCGAGATGCTGGGCTATACCTCTGAGGAGATCAAGCATACAACGCGACAGTGGACCGACTTCATTCATCCGGAGGACCGTGAAAGGGCGTGGAGTTCGGTCAATGCGGTTCTTGAAGGCGAGTCGGCAATACACCGGCTGGAATACCGGATGCTCCACAAGGACGGTAGCGTACGCTGGATTCTTGATCAGGCCAGCGTGATGCAGCGCGACCAGGATGGCAAGCCGACGCGGATGTGTGGCACCCATACCGACATCACGGAGCGTAAACAGAATGAGCTTGAATTGCTCCGTCATCGGCATCACCTGCAGGAGCTTGTCGCAGCCCAGACGCGGGACCTGGTTATCGCCAAGGATGCTGCAGAAGCCGCCAATCGTGCCAAGAGCGCATTTCTTGCCAATATGAGCCACGAACTGCGGACCCCGATGAATGGAGTCATGGGCATGATCGAACTTGCCAGGCGGCGCATGGTTGATCCCCGCGGCATCGACCAGCTCGGCAAGGCCAAGAATGCTGCCGAGCGACTGCTCCGTGTGCTCAACGACATTCTCGATCTTTCCAAGATCGAGGCCGACCGCATGGTGCTTGAAGAGACTCCGTTGCAATTGCGCGACAGCGTGGATGGCGTGGCCGGAACCCTCGGCCACGAGGCGGCCGGGAAAGGCCTGGAATTGAAAATCGACTTGCCGGCCAATGTCGCTGGCGCCCCGCTCAAGGGCGATTCGCTTCGCCTGGGGCAGATCTTGCTCAATCTGGTCGGCAACGCCATCAAGTTCACCGAGCGGGGGGGCGTCACCTTGCGGGTCCGGGCTGTTGGCGAAACTTCCGAGGCGCTGCACGTGCGCTTCGAAGTCAGCGATACCGGTTTGGGGATAGATGCCGAAACGAAAGAGCGTCTGTTTCAGTCTTTCGAGCAAGCCGACAACAGCATGACTCGGCGCTACGGTGGGACCGGTCTCGGGTTGGCGATCTGCAAATCGCTCGTCCGGTTGATGGGGGGAGAAATCGGGGTGGACAGCGTTCCCGGGGAAGGGAGCATGTTC
>CAMKYP010000549.1 GCA_946477505.1 uncultured Dechloromonas sp.
ATGCCGCACAGCACGGCCGCACTGGCGCCGGCGAAGCAGCGTGCGGTCGTGCGCACCGCCGGATTACGCGCGGCGGCGAAACCGGCGCCGAGCGAACTCAGATGCTGGCCGCGCTCGGCGACCAGCGCGCCAAACATGGCCAGCACCAGCCCGAGATGCTGCACCAGCACCGGCGCGTTCTCGATCCCTCGGCCAAACAGCGGCCGCAAGGCGATTTCCAGCAGCGGGATCAGCAGCATCAGCCCGAGCGCGCCGCCGGCAATCAGGGCATCGAACTGGCCGAGCCAGCGAAGCGCACCCATCGACTACTTCTTGCCGGCGCGGTAGGCCTTCAGATAGCCGAGCACCTCGTCAAAGGTATCGGCCGGAACCATCTTGCCGCGTATCTTCGGGTAGAGCTTGTCGGCCAGATCGTTCCATTCCTTCACCTGCTCGGCATTCGGCTTGTTCACTGTCAGGCCGCGTTTCTTCATGGCCTCGACGGCATCGTCGACCTCCTGGCGCGCCTTGGCCCGCAACTGCACGCCAGCCCTGGCGCCGGCTTCGCGCACGGCGGCCTGCCCTTCCGGCGACAGTTCGTCCCAAGCCTTTTTGGTGATGATCAGGGCGCCGACGATGGGGGCCCAGTTGAGATCGAGCATGTTGTTGGCCGTGGTGTAGACCTGCGTGGCCAGCGCGAAATACGGCGTCGAGGGCACGGCATTGATCATCCCGGTCTGGATGGATGGCAGGATGTCGGCCGTTTCCAGCGGCACCGGGGTATAGCCCAGGCTCGTCATGATCTCCTGCTGCTCGACCTCGCTGCCCCAGGCGAAGAACTTCATCTTCCTGAAATCGTCCGGACGCACCGCCGGCTCCTTCGAGAAGAAGCGTACCCAGCCGGCATCGCCCCAGGCCAGCACGACGAAGCCCTTGTCGAGGAATTTCCTTTCCATGGCCGGGCGCATCTTTTCGCGCACGTAATCGACCTCCTCCCAACTTCGGAACATGAGCGGCATGTTCTGCAGCGCGGCAATGGACGGCTCGATCTCGCGCAGCCCGACGACCGACAGCAGCCCGCCCTGAAGCTGGCCGATGCGCATGCGGCGGACCATGTCGGTCTCGCCGCCCTGGCTGCCGTCGGGATAAACGAGATACTTCGCATTCCCGCCCTGCGCGGTGCGCCACGCTTCGCCCAGCTCCATCAACTGGCGGTGGTAGAGCGAGTTCTTGGTCGCCAGCGTGCCGATCCGTAATTGCTTGTCGGCCGCCGATGCATTGAGTGCCAGCATGCAGCCCAGCAGCAGGCCGGCCAGTTTGCCCAGGATGCTCATATTTTTCTCTCCGCGTTGGTCGTCGTGTGGTCGTGGCTCAGAACAGGTCCGCCTGGCCAAGGAGCCAGGCCGCACGCCGCCGCATCACCTCGTTCTGCGTGCGCAGCGGGCTATCCGTTGCATCCTTGATCGCCAGCGCCTGGCGCAGCAGGCTTTCGAAAAGCCCCCGCTCGCCGGCCGGCAGCGCATATCCCTCGGCCTTGGAAACGAAGGCCGCGGCGCTGCGACCGCCCGATTGGGCAATGGCCCGGTCGAAATAGGCCAGCGCCTGCCTCGGGCTGCCGCCCGGCCGGGCCGCCTCGAAGGTACCGAGCAGGCCGGTCAGCGCCCCCTGCCCCCAGTCCGCATCGGCAGCCCACGCCAGTTGTGCCAGACGGATGGCTTGCGGCAGATCGGCAACCACATCCGGGTCGTCCTTGGACAGGGAAATCCAGCCACCCCACGAAGCGGCCGCCCAGTAGGCCAAGCCGACCTGATCGCGACCTACGCTTGGCCGGCTGCTGTCGCTTCCCCCTGCCAGTGCGGCAGAGAATCCAGGCGCCCCTCTGTCGAGCGCCTCCATGGCGTGCCTGTGGGCCCGCTCATAGAGCCTGGCCGCCCTGTCCCGTAGCCGCTCGGCGGCCTTGGCATCACGGGCCTCGATCCGCTCCGCGTCGAAAGCGACAAAGGCATAGGCGTACTGGGTAAAACCGGCGGCTACCGACTCGGCCAGTGCGCGATGCCCGGGATTCTGGCGCAGCACCGACTCGGACAATTTCAGGTGAAACGGCGCCGCATCGCGCAGCAAATCCAGATCGTTTTCATTGCCTTGCCCTGCCGCGGACAACTCGTCGGCCAGGCTATCGACAATCAGCTGACGCGGCGTACAGGCCGCCAGTTGCAACACGGCGACGAGCGCCAATGGCACCAGGCTGGCTTTGGGTAGGTATAAGGACAATTTCGTTCCGCGGCATGCGTTCAATGAGCCGGCACACTAGCCGGCCGATGTTACAGTGCCGTGAATCGCTTCAGCAGGCGCTGCTCGTTTTCCACGCCGTCCACTTCACCTGCCAGCGCTTCCAAGCCACGTGGGAACCTCCCTCGGCTGTTCATCTGCCCAAGAGCGGTCTACAAGCACTTCACTGTCGAACGGATCGGGCGCGTCGCGCGTGGCGTCAAGAAAAAGCGGTCCGGTAATCAAGCCATCAGGCGTTAGCAACAGGCCCGCTCAGAGCGATCTATTCAATTTCTTTCGGCTGCACGTCTTATCAGTGCGTCTCTCAACCAGATAC
>CAMKYP010000550.1 GCA_946477505.1 uncultured Dechloromonas sp.
TCAGGGGTTTCAGCGCCCAATGTCGGCTGCCGGCGTCTTTCCAATTGCGATTCAACAATTGAGGCATACGCCCGAATCCAGTCAGCGGGGCTACCCGATACCTCGCTATATTGGTCGGGGTATGAACGCCACTCATTGGCTACCTGGAGCGCCAGTGTCGGCTTGGCAGTCGCAAATTCTTCAAGGTACGATTCGCGCGCCAAAATCCGATCAACGCGAGGATCGACGGAACTCGGATGTTCCCGGCGGGCGATTTGCCCTGCTGTTCGTGCCACCTCACCGGCTACCGCAGCGATATTGCTTTCAGCTTCCCTACTCGGAGCATTAACCAGTCTTAGCGGTTCGTGGCGCCGTTCCGGATAGGCATCGCGAGTGTCCGCGTTTAAATGAAACTTGATGCTGTTGCCGGCGAAAACAACGGGCTTCCCCTGCTCCATCGGAAACACCTCGAGATAGTCATGCCGGGCCGACCACGCATAAAAAACTGTTCCATCGGGTGTGGTGACAAGATCCCCACGATTCAAATTGGCGGCAAGGACAGGCGTAATCGTCGTTGCATTCGCTTTCTCTTCGACAATCGCAACTTGCTTCGCCAGGGTATGACCGCTGTCGCGAATCACGAATGGTCCTACCGAGGTGCCGGCCGTGGCCTTGTCAGTGATCTGGCGAATTAATGCGTCTTGGCGCTCTGCCGGCACACCGCGTTCAGACCATATCGCGCGCAACTCGGCTTCAGCGTCGTGGACCACGACCGGCGAAATCGTCGCAATCCAATTTTCAGCGACTGCCTTAGCTTCCACCAACGTCTTCGGGTGATCCACGGCGTTGCCGGGGCCGGCACGCTTGCCACCATGGAAATATGACCCAACGTAGAAATCACCAGCGACCGTGCGTGCCGGTCGGATAAGTACATCAAAGCGCCCACCGTCCGCGAGTTTTACACTCCGCTTGTAGGCATCTTGCTTGCCGTCGGGAACGCTCTTCCAGTCATTGCCAAGCACGGCCAGTGCCGCTTTGCGGCGCGAACGCGTGTCGCCGACGGCTTTGGGGACCGCGTTTAGCTCGCCAGACTTGTCGTTTGTACTGTCAAGCGAACTCGAAAACTGTGCTTGCTCATTTTCCCTTGTCGTTCGCAGTTCGTGCCCGTTTAGCCGTTGTTGTACGGCATCCATCAGGTCCTTCTGAAGCGGTGCGAGCAATTCACTGTGCGTTTTTGCTGTCGTTACGGTGAATCCGGCTTCCAGCAGCACTTTCCAAGCGGTGTCCACCTTCATACGGCGAAGGACCGCAATAGAGTCCGCCAAGGCACCCCGCTTCAGCGCATCAACGAAGGCAGAGGTTTCCGGCAACTGCCACATGCCGGCCGCCAACATCGGCGGCGAATCGACAGATGGCGCATCCCCGTGGCCATTGTGCTCGGCGAATAAGTCAAACTGCAACGCGCCACGGTCTCCAGCCATGTTTCACTCCAATCAACAATATGAAATGTCAGTTTTCAAATATTAACAGCAAATTAACAGTAGCGGATACTGACAAAAACGGGGCCGAAGCCCCAGTTTTTGTCACAAAAATCCATCCCATGCTCCGGCGAACAATTATCGCGTGTGCATGGAAATGCTGACTGAGTGGTTATCCTTTGATAGCTCTTCGGCTGCTTTAATCAGCCCGTCGGCGTACCGGACATCAAGCGTGTCGCCGGCCTTGGGCGGCTTGTCAAATTTGCTCATATCGTGCCCGACCATGTTTCCGCGTCCGGTATCTTGAAGGGCCACGCCATTCGACGTTGCAACTATCGGCCCGAAGAACCGACCGGAAACGACCAGCGGAACGTCATCGAGCGCGATATCGGCGAGCTGCAAATTCCGGCCCAGGGATTCGAGCGCAAATAGCCGTTGTTTGTCCTGAGCAGAAAGACCAACATTCTGTGCAAAGCGCTCGCAATCGTCCTGGCTCGACAAATAGGCCTTAGAGTCGTCGGCGTGCGTAATCTCGACCACCCCGGTGCCGGTATTCAAAAACATCTGCGAGCCAGGCAGCGACAGCAGTGGTTCAGCATCCGTTCGCGCTTGCAGCCCATGGCGACGCGAAAGTGCAACGGCGTCATTTTCCTTGCGATCTTCTTTCGTAAAGGCATTCTCCGTCATGGCAATGTTCTCATTCGATGCTGGCATGATTCCTCCAATAGCAATAAAAAATGCACTTAATTATAATTCGAATATTCCTCGACAATCAGTCTTTCCAAGGTAGCCAATCAATCGATTTGAGATGAAGCGCAATATGTTAAATGTTCCTGCTACTTGGGCGTCTGTCTGCCCAGGCCTTGATGAAGCCGCAGCGGCGGCACTTGCCAAGATCGATACCGCTTGGGAAGGTGTTTATCCTTCGAAGGAAAACGTTTTACGAGCCTTCGAGTTGGTCGCGCCGGCCAACTGTCGTTGTGTCATTCTGGGCATGGACCCATACCCGACGCCTGGTCACGCCATCGGAATGTCGTTTTCGGTGCCTGAGGGAACGAAACCGCTGCCAAAGACACTGAAAAACATCATCACCGAGTTCGAATCTGACGTGGGCTCACCGATTC
>CAMKYP010000551.1 GCA_946477505.1 uncultured Dechloromonas sp.
GCGAAATCCTCGCCCAGGAAGCCAAGAAGAAGGGCCTGGACAAGAACCCGAACATCCAGGGACAGATCGAACTGGCCAAGCAGGCGGTGCTGATCCGCGCCTTCCTTTCCGATTACGTCAAGGCACACCCGATCAGCGAGGCCCAACTGAAGGCCGAATACGAACTGATCAAGACCAACCTCGGCAGCACCGAATACAAGTCCCGCCACGTCCTGGTCGAGAAGGAAGAAGAAGCCAAGGCGATCATCGCCAAGCTCGACAAGGGCGAAAAGTTCTCCGAGTTGGCCAAGCAGTCCAAGGACCCCGGCTCCAAGGACAAGGGCGGCGATCTCGGCTGGAGCTCGCCGGCCGCCTACGTCAAACCGTTCGGCGAAGCGCTGACCAAGCTGAAGAAGGGCGAATACACGAAGACTCCGGTCAAGTCGGACTTCGGCTACCACGTCATTCAGCTCGAAGACTCCCGTCCGGCCACGCCACCGCCGTTCGACCAGGTCAAGCCGCAACTGCAGCAGCGCGCCAGCCAGCAGCAAATCGAGAATCTGGTCAAGGAACTGCGCAGCAAGGCAAAGGTCGACTAAAACCCGATACCGCATGCGAAAATCACCACACCTCGTGTGGTCCGGAAATGCCCACCCTCGGTGGGCATTTTCTTTTTGGGAGAGGACATCGTGTTCAGCCGCCTGAAAAACCTGTTCGGAAAATCCGCCGACAGCCGCAGCGAAAATGGAACGGCCGATGGCAGCAACGGCAAATCAGGCTTGGCCGGCCAGTCTCCCTTCCTGCATCGCGAAGCCGTATTCGATCGCAATAATCGCCTGGCAGGCCACCTCTTCCGGCTGCAACAATCCTCGAGTACAGCCGATGCGGCCGGCGACCTGCAGCGCGACAACGACGACGCCCTGCTCGACGCGCTACTCGCCAGCGAAGAAGCATGGAACAAGATCCCGGCCTACATTCCGTTGAGCTCGGCCAGCCTCGATTCTCCCGTGCTCGAGAAGCTCCGCGGCAGCAACGTGGTGCTACTCATCCAGTTGGCTCCCGACGCGGAAGCCGACCTGATTTCCGACGCCATCGCGCGCCTGCGCGAACACGCCTACCGGTTCGGGCTGTTCCGGCAACCGAAGAATCCGGCATTCACCAAGATCATTCAGCAGGTCGACTTCGCCGCGATTGACGTGGCCGGCAGCGAGCCTGGCTCGATCCGCGACTTTTCGGCAGCGGTACGGGCAGGCGTCCGGGAAAACACCATCCATCTTCTCGCTTGCAATATCGATACCGACGACGATCATCAGCTCTGCCTGCAATGGCATTTCGATGCCTGCCATGGGCGATTTGCCGAACGATCCGCCATTCTGAAGCAAGACCCGGGCGGCGATCCGCACAAGGCGCAATTGCTGAACCTGCTGCGTCTCGTCCAGGGTGATGCGGAAACGGCCGAGATCGCCGACGCGATGAAGCAGGACCCGGTACTCAGTTTTCGCGTCCTGCGCTACCTCAACTCGCCGATGCTCGGACTGACACGCCGAATCGACTCGCTGGAGCAAGCCTTGATCATTCTCGGCCGGCAGCGACTCACCCGTTGGCTGGCGGTGCTGCTGTTCTCCGTTCGCGAACCGCAAATGAGCGACTGGTTGCTGGTCGAGAACGCGTTGACCCGCGGCCGCCTGATGGAACTCCTGGCTGAACGCCTGTTGCCGGGGCAGCCGCACGACCCGTTTTTCCTGACCGGCATCTTCTCTTGCCTCAATCGACTGCTGCATCGCCCGCTTGCCGATATTCTCTCCACCCTGCCGATTGCCGACGAAATCCGCCAGGCACTGCTCGAACGCAGCGGCCCCTACGCACCACTGCTGGCCGTCGCCGAACAATCGGAAGCACTCAATCAGTCAGGCATGGCCGATGCAGCGCAAAGCGCTGGAGTCACGCCGGACATGGTCAATCGCGCCCTGCTCGCCGCCACGGCATGGGCCAGCGAAGTAACCGAGTATTGGGAGTAGCCGGGGAATGGCTGGCTAATCGGCGGAAAATTGATGCAGATTGCGGCGAGTCGTCCAGGCAAGCGGCACAATTCCGCCCGATGCGCCTTCGATTTCTCCTGATTCTTCCGCTGATCAACCTTTCCCTGGCGGCTGTTGCCCAACAGTCCCTGCAAACATGGCTGGACATGGCGTTGCCAGGCAGTGTTCTGCGCCTTCCCGCCGGCCAGTATCGCGGCCCGGCAACGATCAGCAAACCCCTGACCCTGGAAGCCCAGGGCAAGGTGATCATCGACGGCGGCGGAAAAGGAACGGTGCTGACCGTCAAATCCGACAACGTGACAGTGCGCGGCCTGATACTGCGCGGCAGCGGCGGCTCGCATGACAGCATCGACGGCGGCATCATGGCCGAGGGCAACCGCCTACTGATCGAGAATAATGTGGTCGAAGACGTTCTGTTCGGCATTTCGCTGCATAAAAGCAACGACAGCGTCGTGCGCGGCAACCGGATCCGTTCCCGTCCCGTCGACTCGGCCGACCGCGGCGACGGCATCCGCCTCTGGTACAGCACGGGAAACCGCATCGAGAACAACGATATCGCGCA
>CAMKYP010000552.1 GCA_946477505.1 uncultured Dechloromonas sp.
CCCGGCAGTTGCGTCTGCGCGACTTGGGCGGCCTGATCGTGATCGACTTCATCGATATGGAGAATTCCAAGAACCAGCGCGAAGTCGAAAATCGACTGCGCGATGCGCTGCGTTTCGACCGTGCCCGCGTCCAGATGGGCAAGATCAGCCGCTTTGGCTTGATGGAACTGTCGCGCCAGCGACTGCGTCCGGCCCTCGCCGAAACCAGCTACATCCCCTGCCCGCGCTGCACGGGCACCGGCCACATCCGCTCCACCGAATCCGCAGCGCTGCACATCCTGCGCATCCTGGAAGAGGAAGCGATGAAGGAAAATACCGGCGCCGTCCACGTTCAGGTTCCGGTCGATGTCGCCACCTTCCTGCTCAACGAGAAGCGCCCGGACATCCAGGCCATCGAGCTGCGCCACAAGGTCACCATCCTGCTCATTCCGAACGTTCATCTCGAAACGCCGCAGCACACCATCACCCGCCTGCGCCACGACGACCTGAACCACGACGACTCGCGCGAACCCTCCTACAAGATGGTCGACATGCCGATCGAGGACGCGATCAAGCAGGCTACCCAGCAGGAAACAGCCAAGCCGCGCCAGGAAGCGGCCATCAAGGGCGTTTCACCGGAGCAACCGGCGCCGATCGTTCCCGAAAAAGCCGAGACACCGGCCCCTGCGCCCGTCGCCGCCAAGCCGGAAGCAGGCCTGTTCTCGAAGATTTTCTCCTGGTTCCGCTCGGAACCGCAGCCGGTTGAACCCGTCGCTGCACCGGAGCCGGCCAAGAAGCCGCGCGAAGGACGTGCGGAAAACCGCCGCGACCGGGATGGCCGCCGTGGCGGACGCAATGGCAACCGCCGCGACGAAGAACGCAGTGAGCGCGGCGAACGCAACAAGGATCGTAGCAACCGCAACGAACGCAATACTGAAAAGCCGGCCCCGGAAGAAGCTGCCGGCAACTCCGGCGAACGCCAGGAACGCCGCCAGCGGGGCGAGCGCAAGGAACGTCGCGAGCGTCAGCAGCCGGAAGCGGTTGACATGAAACTCACCGCAGTCGCAGCCGATGCTTCGATTGCTGCAGCACCGGGCAACAACAACGATGCCACCGACACCGGAAGCAGCGAGGAGCAAGGCGGCCGCCGTCGCGGTCGTCGCGGCGGTCGCGGTCGTGGCGAGCGTCGCAACGAGGCGGAAACTACCGCAACGACCGTTGTCGCAGACACGCCTCCTGCATCGGAACCCCTTGAAGCAGCTCCTGCAGCCCAGGAACCGGTTGTTGTAGTGATCCCGGCAATCGAACCCGCAGCAACCGTTGCAGAAACCGTCCCGGAACCTGTTGCAGCGATTATCACCACACCACCAGTTGCCCAAACCGTGGCAGCGCCGGAAGTGGCTGCCGCAGCGGAACCGCAGGCAGTGGAATTTGCCTCCTCCATCGTCAAGGAGGAAGCGCCCGAGGAGAAAGCTGCAGCCATCACCGAAGCGCCAGTCAACCTCGATGCTGTCCTGGCTGACAGCGGCCTCGTCATGGTGCAAACAACCTCTACGCCGATAAGCGTTGCCCAGGCTGAACCGCCGATCAAGCTGGGACGCCCACGCAAGCAACAGCCGCTTGCCCAGGCCGCCGATGAGCCGCTGGTCATGGTGGAAACCGCCAAATAAACCGGTCGTCCGATCCAATGAAAATGGCACCCGACGGGTGCCATTTTTTTTGCCTGCTGGGAATTGATATTCAGGAACGCCCTAGCTTCTTCCGAATATCCTCGATCAAGCCAAGCGATGCATCCTCAACCATATCCAGCACGAGGTCGAAGCCGTGCCCCAGTCCATAGTAAGGATCAGGCACCTCGTCATCATCGAAGTTTCTGGCGTAATCCATGAAGAGCTTGATTCGCTCCTGCTGCTCCGGCGAAGCCATGCGCTTGAGATTGTCCAGATTGCTCTTGTCCATGGCCAGGATCAAGTCGAAGTAGTCAAGATCCTGACGCGCGACCTTACGCGCCCTGAGCTGGGAAAGGTTGTAACCTCGCGCCGAGGCGGCTCGCTGGGTCCGCGAATCCGGTGCTTCACCGACGTGATAGCCGTGCGTGCCCGCAGAATCAACTTCAACCTTATCGCCAAGGTTGTTGATTTTAATGAAATAACGAAGCACTCCCTCTGCAGTTGGGGAGCGACATATGTTACCCATGCACACCAGAAGCACGCGGTAAGTCATTTTATTTATCTCCGTCCGCGTCGTGCCGTGCCGCACCGAATACACGCTCCTTGAGCAGGAACAATTCGTCGCGTGCCGCCGCCGCTTTTTCGAATTCCAGGTTCTTGGCGCACTCCATCATCTGTTTTTCGAGACGCCTGATCTCCCTAGCTACCGTCTTTTCATCCATGGCCTCATAGGCCGCTTGCTGCTGAGCAGCTTTCAATTCGCTCTGGACCGAAGCCGTATCGTAGACACCGTCGATAATGTCCTTGATCTTCTTCGACACCCCGCGCGGCGTGATGCCATGCTCCAGATTAAAGCTGATCTGTTTTTCACGCCGGCGTTCCGTTTCGGCAATGGCACGCTGCATGGATTGCGTAACTT
>CAMKYP010000553.1 GCA_946477505.1 uncultured Dechloromonas sp.
CAAAAACGACTGGCAGTCTGATGCAAGAACCGGTACAATCGCAGTCTGTTTCGCGGCCGACTTCGGCGGCTGGTGAGGCACCTGCGGCTCCTGTTGATGCGGGTTCAAAGGCGAAAGAAATACCGAAGTAGCGCAAGGTGGCTTGCCTGGCACGAGGTCCTCGCTGGGTAGGTTGCAAAAAAATAGTGCCGACGTGGTGAAATTGGTAGACACGCTATCTTGAGGGGGTAGTGGCGCAAGCTGTGCGAGTTCGAGTCTCGCCGTCGGCACCAGAAACTGGGGCAGTGGCCTGTGGGTACGCTGTTTCGAACAAGAAACTGAATATTGGCGGCGGATCATGGAAAACTACTTTCCAATCCTGATGTTCGTTCTGGTGGGGGTTGCAATTGGCGTTCTGCCGGTTGCGATGGGTTTTATTCTTGCTCCCAGCCGTCCGGACCCGGAAAAGCTCTCTCCCTACGAGTGCGGCTTTGAGGCATTCGAAGATGCGCGCATGAAGTTCGACGTGCGCTATTACCTGATTGCCATTCTCTTCATTTTGTTCGATCTTGAAGTTGCCTTCCTTTTTCCGTGGGCGACGATCTTCAAAGACATCGTGGCGACAGAGTCGATCAAGATGTTCGGTTTTGTTGAAATGCTGGTATTCGTTGCCATTCTGGTCGTCGGCTATATCTATGCCTGGGCCAAGGGCGCGCTGGAATGGGAATAAGGCTCGAATATGGCTATTGAAGGCGTTCTTCAGGAAGGTTTTGTCACCACGACGGCTGACAAGCTGATCAACTACATGCGCACCGGCTCCTTGTGGCCGATGACCTTCGGTCTGGCGTGCTGTGCGGTCGAGATGATTCATGCGGGTGTTTCCCGTTATGACCTTGACCGTTTCGGCGTGGTGTTTCGCCCGAGTCCGCGTCAGTCCGACGTGATGATCGTGGCCGGCACGCTAACCAATAAGATGGCGCCGGCCTTGCGCAAGGTTTATGACCAGATGGCAGAGCCGCGTTGGGTTATTTCCATGGGCTCCTGTGCCAATGGTGGTGGTTACTACCACTACTCCTATTCCGTGGTGCGCGGCTGCGACCGTATTGTTCCCGTTGATATCTATGTGCCGGGCTGTCCCCCGACTGCCGAGGCGCTGATCTACGGGATCATTCAGTTGCAGAACAAGATACGTCGTACCAATACCATTGCTCGTTAATTGCCAAGGCTGATCGAATATGTCTGCCAAGCTGGAAACGCTTAGTGAGAACCTGCAGAAGCATTTCGGCGACAAGATAAAGTCTCTGAAATTAGCGCTCGGTGAAGTAAGCATCGAAGTCGGTGCCGCCGACTATCTCGGCGTGATGACCGCGTTGCGCGACGAGGCGGATTTCGCTTTCGAAGAACTGATCGATCTGTGTGGTGTCGATTATTCAACCTACGGAGATGGTGTCTGGGGCGGTCCGCGTTTCGCGGTCGTTGTCCATCTGCTGTCGGTATCACGGAATGTCCGCCTGCGCGTTCGCGTCTTTGCCGATGACGAAAATTTTCCGGTTGTCGATTCGGTGACTGGAGTCTGGTCCACGGCCAACTGGTTCGAGCGCGAAGCGTTTGATCTTTTTGGCATCGCCTTCGTCGGCCACGACGATCTGCGTCGCATCCTGACTGACTATGGCTTCATCGGCCATCCTTTCCGCAAGGATTTCCCGATTTCCGGTCATGTTGAAATGCGTTACGACCCCGATCAGGCTCGCGTGATCTACCAGCCGGTGACTATTGAGCCTCGCGAAAACACCCCGCGCATTGTGCGCGAAGATACCTACGGGGATCCGGCACATGGCTGATATCCGCAATTTCACCCTGAATTTTGGTCCGCAGCACCCGGCGGCGCACGGCGTTCTACGTCTGGTGCTTGAGCTCGACGGCGAGGTCGTCCAACGCGCCGACCCGCATATCGGCCTGCTACACCGCGCGACCGAAAAGTTGGCGGAAACCCGTACTTGGGTTCAGTCCGTGCCTTACATGGATCGCCTCGACTACGTGTCGATGATGTGCAACGAGCACGCCTACTGCTTGGCGACTGAAAAGCTGCTTGGCATCGAGGTTCCGGAGCGCGGCAAGTACATCCGCGTGATGTTCGACGAAGTCACCCGTATCCTCAACCACCTGTTGTGGATTGGCTGTCATGCGCTGGACGTCGGTGCAATGACCATGGCGCTGTACACCTTCCGCGAACGTGAAGACCTGATGGACGTTTATGAGGCGGTTTCCGGCGCCCGGATGCACGCCGCCTATTACCGTCCGGGCGGTGTCTATCGCGATCTACCGGATCGCATGCCGCAATACCAGGAATCGACTTGGACTAATGCGCAGAAAGCAAAGGAAAAGAACGAGAACCGTAGCGGTTCGCTGCTCGACTTCCTTGAAGACTTCACCAACCGTTTCCCGACCTATCACGCTGAATACCACACCCTGCTGACCGATAACCGTATCTGGAAGCAGCGCTTGGTCAATGTCGGTGTGGTCAGCCCAGAGCGTGCCCTGCAGATGGGTTTCACTGGCGCGATGCTGCGCGGTTCCGGTATCG
>CAMKYP010000554.1 GCA_946477505.1 uncultured Dechloromonas sp.
CCGGTCATGAACGGCATCGACGCCACCCGGGCCATTCGCGCCCTCCCCGGCTACGGGCAGGTCCCGATCCTGGCCATGACGGCCAACGCCTTCGCCGAGGACCGCCAGCACTGCCTGGATGCAGGCATGAACGACCATATCGGCAAGCCAGTTGCCCCGGATACGCTTTTCCTGGTCATTCTCAAATGGCTGCGCCGCACAAACGACAAGGCCGGCACATCGGCCGGCCCTGCTGCCTGAGAGAGAAAACGAATCAGGCCTGCGCAATGCCTTCGAGCAATTGCTGCAACTCACCGGAGTGGTACATCTCCTTCATGATGTCGCAGCCGCCGATGAACTCGCCCTTGATGTAGAGCTGCGGAATGGTCGGCCAGTTGGCGTATTCCTTGACGCCCTGGCGTATTTCCTCGTCGGCCAGCACATTGACGGTGACGAAGTCGTTAACGCCGCAAACTTTGAGAATCTGCACGGCAGTCGCCGAGAAGCCGCACTGCGGGAAGCGGGCATCGCCCTTCATGTAAAGGACGACCGGGTTGCCGGTCACGGTTTCGCGGATACGTTGCTGAACGTCTGACATGGTATCTCCAGATTACAGTTGAGCGCCTGAAACGCGGTCGATGCCGGCCAGGTCGGGATGAGTGAATGGGGCTTTGAACCCGGCGTCGGCCAATAAGTTCCGGCTGGCGGCCCCCTGGTCGTAGCCATGCTCGAATAACAGCCAGCCGCCGGGATTCAGGTGGGCGGCAGCGGCAGCCACGATACGCCGGATGCAGGCCAGGCCGTTGCCGCCGGGCTCCCGGTCGCTCAGCGCCATGCGCGGCTCGTGGGGCAGGCCGTCCCGTTCGAGATGCGGATCGCCATCGGCCACATAGGGCGGGTTGGACACGATGACGTCGAAGCGCCGGCCGGCCAGCGGGGCGAACCAGTCGCCTTCGTGGAAGACAACTCGAGCCCCGAGTCGGCCGGCGTTGTTGCGTGCCACCGCCAGGGCGCCGGGCGACAGATCGACGGCCGACACGGTGGCGTCCGGACATTCCAGAGCCAGCGAAATGGCGACGATGCCTGAGCCGGCGCCAAGATCGACGACGGCCGGAGACGTCCTGCCGGCCAGTTTTTCCAGCGCCAAATCAATCAGCACCTCGGTCTCCGGGCGCGGAATCAGCACATCGGGCGAGACTTGAAAGACCCGCCCGCGGAATTCGGCTTCGCCGACCAGATAGGCCAGCGGCTCGCCGCCGGCGCGACGCTCTACCCACTCCGCGAATTGCGCGAAGGCTGGCGCGATGAGCGGTGTTTCCGGGCGCGCCAACAGGTCGGCATGCGTGCAGCCGGCGGCGTATTGCAGCAGCAGTCGGGCGTCGAGCCGATCGATCTTCCGGCGTGCCCAGGCCAAAGCCTCGCCCAGGGTCATGCTCAGTTCTGTTCCGCCAGTTCGGCCAACTGGTCGGCCTGGTGCTCCGAAGCCAGCGCACCGAGCAATTCGTCCATGTCGCCGTCCATGATGGCGGCGATCTTGTACAGCGTCAGGTTGATGCGGTGGTCGGTGATGCGCCCCTGCGGAAAGTTGTAGGTGCGGATGCGCTCGGAACGGTCGCCGGAGCCGATCAGGCTCTTGCGGGTACTGGCGATGGCGCTTTGCTGGGCGCGTACCTGGACGTCCTTGATGCGCGCGGCCAGCACGCGCATGGCCGAGGCCTTGTTGGCATGCTGCGAGCGGCCGTCCTGGCATTCAGCGACGATGCCGGTCGGGATGTGCGTGATGCGCACGGCCGAATCGGTCTTGTTGATGTGCTGGCCGCCGGCGCCGGACGCGCGGAAGGTGTCGATACGCAGGTCGGCCGGATTGAGGTTGACGTCCTCGACCTCGTCGGCTTCCGGCATCACCGCGACAGTGCACGCCGAGGTGTGGATGCGCCCCTGGGTTTCGGTTTCCGGCACGCGCTGCACACGATGGCCGCCGGATTCGAACTTCAGCCGCGAATAGGCGCCATTGCCGGCCAGACGACAGATGATTTCGCGATAGCCGCCAAGTTCCGATTCGCTGGCCGACATGATCTCGACCTGCCAGCGCTGGCGCTCGGCATAGCGGGAATACATGCGGAAGAGGTCGCCGGCGAACAGTGCCGACTCGTCACCGCCGGTTCCGGCCCGGATTTCAAGCAGGACGCTCTTCTCGTCGTTGGGGTCCTTCGGCAGCAGCAGCTTTTGCAATTCGACCTCGAGTTCGGGCAGCCGCGCCTTGGCTGCCGCCATTTCCTCCTCGGCGAATTCACGCATATCGGGGTCGGCAAGCATGGCTTCGGCTTCCGCCAGATCGTTTTCGGCCTGCCGGAAGGCGTTGAACTGGATGGCCACCGGCTCGACCTCGGCCCGTTCGCGCGACAGCCTGCGGAACTGCTCCATGTCGTTGGCCGCATCGGGTGATGCCAGCATACGGTCGATTTCGTCGAGGCGGTCGACCAGCAACTCCAGTTTTTGGCGAATGCTCGATTTCATCGGAAAAGTCTGCCAGGTAATTGATTCAGGGGGCGAAATTCTAACCGAGATCA
>CAMKYP010000555.1 GCA_946477505.1 uncultured Dechloromonas sp.
GGATCGAGCCGGACGAGCGTCGCATCTACGCGATTTCCCCCAAGTTCGAGGGCTATGTCGAACGCCTGCATGTCAATGTCACCGGCCAGCCGGTGGGCAAGGGACAGCCGCTGTTCGAGGTGTATAGCCCGGAACTGGTCTCCGCCCAGCGCGAATATTCGATCGCCGCCCAAGGCGTCGAGTCGCTGAAAGATGCTGGCGGACAGGCGCGGGATGGCATGAAGCAACTGGCCGATTCCAGCCTGTTGCGCCTGAAGAACTGGGACATCTCGGAGGAACAGGTCAAAGCGCTCGCCAAGTCCGGTGAAGCCCGGCGCACGCTGACTTTCCGTTCGCCCGTCGCCGGCATCGTGACGGAAAAGAAAGCCCTGCAGGGCATGCGTTTCATGCCGGGTGAGGCGCTTTACCAAGTGGCTGACCTATCGGCGGTCTGGGTGGTCGCCGACGTCTTCGAGCAGGACATCGGCCAGGTCAAGACCGGCGCCAAGGCCAAGGTCAAGATCAATGCCTATCCCGACAAGGTTTTCGAGGGCACCATCACCTATGTTTATCCCACGCTGAAAGCGGAGACACGGACGGTGCCGGTCCGGGTCGAGTTACCCAATCCCGGACAGTTGTTGAAGCCGGCCATGTTTGCCCAGGTTGAGTTGCCGGTCGGCGCCAAGGGAGAAGTTGTCACGGTGCCGACTTCGGCGGTCATCGACAGCGGTACCCGCCGCATCGTGCTGGTCCAGGCCAAGGAAGGCCGTTTCGAGCCGCGTGAGGTCAAGTTGGGACAACGCAGCGACAACTACGTCGAAGTGCTTGACGGGGTCAAGGATGGTGAGCCGGTGGTGGTCGCCGCCAACTTCCTGATCGACGCCGAAAGCAACCTGAAGGCGGCGGTTGGGGGCTTCGGCCATGCCAGCCACGGTAGCAAACCGAAGCCGGAGGCTGGGGCGCCGGTCGATGAGCATGCGGCCCACCAAGCAGCCAAGCCAGCCGCTGCTGTCGGACATCAGGCCGAAGGGACGGTGGAGGCGTTCGATGCCAAGGCCGGAACGATCTCCATCGCGCACGGGCCGGTCGCCAGTCTCAAGTGGCCAGGGATGACCATGGAGTTCACGCTGGCCAATGCGGCGATGCTGTCCGGGATCAAGCCGGGGGCTGCGATCAGTTTCGAGTTTGTCGAGCGCAAACCGGGGGAATGGGTGATCACTGTGATCAAGCCGGCCGCCGGTAACGCGGTAGCAGCCAATCCCCACGCCGGACACTGACCGAGGTCGCCATGCTCGCCAAAATCATTGAATGGTCGGGACGCAATCGCTTCCTCGTCCTCCTGGCTACACTCTTCGTCATTGTCGGCGGTGTCGTTGCGGTTATGAAAACGCCGCTCGACGCCTTGCCTGATCTCTCAGACGTACAGGTCATTGTCTACACCGAATATCCCGGGCAGGCACCGCAAGTAGTTGAGGATCAGGTGACCTATCCGCTAACGACGGCCATGTTGTCAGTGCCGAAGTCCAAAGTGGTTCGCGGCTTCTCTTTCTTCGGCGCGTCCTTCGTCTACATCATTTTTGAAGACGGCACGGACATTTATTGGGCGCGGTCCCGGGTACTGGAATACCTCAACTTTGCCGCCGGCCGCATGCCCAAGGGCGTCACACCGCAAATCGGTCCGGACGCCACGGGCGTCGGCTGGGTCTATCAATACGCGCTGCTCGCCAAGGACAAGACGCTGGCCGAACTGCGGACGCTGCAGGACTGGTATCTGCGCTATCAACTGACCAAGGCACATGGCGTCGCCGAAGTGGCTTCGATTGGCGGCTTCGTCCAGACCTACCAGGTCACGGTTGATCCGGTGAAGTTGCGCGCCTATGGCATTCCGCTAGCGGCGGTTTCAAAGGTCATTCGGGAATCGAACCGCGATGTCGGCGGGCGTGTCGTCGAGATGGCGGAAACCGAATACATGGTGCGCGGCAAGGGCTATCTGCGGGGCACAGGCGATATTGAAAATCTGGTGGTTAAGTCACAAGGCGGGACGCCCGTCTTGGTTCGTGACATTGCCCGTGTCGAACTGGCGCCGGACGAGCGGCGCGGTCTCACCGAGTTGAATGGTGAAGGTGAAGTGGTTTCCGGTATCGCCATGGCGCGCTACGGCCAGAACGCACTGGAGGTCATCCATAACCTGAAGGAAAAGATCGGCGAAATCTCGGCGGGTCTTCCCGAGGGGGTTTCTATCCAGACAGTCTATGACCGCTCGGAGTTGATTCACCATGCGATCGACACCTTGACACGTACGCTGGCAGAAGAAAGCCTGATTGTCGCACTGGTCTGCATTGTCTTCCTGATGCACTTCCGCAGTGCCTTGGTCGCCATTCTGATGTTGCCGGTCGGGGTGCTGATTGCCTTCATTTCCATGCGCTTGCTGGGAATGAATTCGAACCTGATGAGCCTGGGCGGTATCGCCATTGCCATCGGTGCGATGATCGATGCAGCCATCGTGATGATTGAAAACGCCCATAAGCACATCGAGCGTTTGCCGGAGGACC
>CAMKYP010000556.1 GCA_946477505.1 uncultured Dechloromonas sp.
GCAGCGGCGCGGTCAGGATCGCAATGCACTCCCGGGCGATGATGCGACTTGGGAGCACCGTGAAGTCGGCACCATAGGCCGTAAACAGCGCCTCATTGGCAGCCTGGTTCTGACGGGCAACGACGAATAGGGAGGGGTTGAGTTCGCTGGCGGTGACTGCGATCGACAAGTTGTTGACGTCGTTGTTGCTGCCGGCAACGATGCCGCTGGCCTTGTCGATGCCGGCCTGGCGCAGCGTACCGGCTTCGGTTCCATCGCCGGCAATATCCTGGTCGGCGTCGCGGGCGGTGGGGTCGATGATCGTCAGCGTGATACCGGTATCACGCAGGCGGTTGGCCACGGCATGGCCAAACCGACCGTAGCCGCACAGAATCCAGTGCCCGCGCGGCGGCAGGTGTGGTTCGGGGATCGGTGTCTCGGGCAAGCTGGTCAGCAGTTCGATCAGGCGAAAGCGCTCGGGGGCGGCGACCGCCAGCGCCAGTCGCTCGGCAAAACGCTCGTAGGGATTGATGATGTGATCGGTACCGAATGAAGCCATGTTGGCGGCGATGCTAGCCTGCTCGGCACGGGCGATGACAGGAATGTCGGGGTTGAGCAGGCGAACGGCAATGGCAATCGCCAGATTGGCCTGTTCGTCGTCGGTGACGGCCAGAAGTCCGCGGCATTTGGGGTGCTTCAGTCCTGCCAGGCGGAGGTTTTCGGGAAGTCGGGCATCAGCGGCGAGGGCCGGGGTGTCGGTCTTGAAATCGAGCAGGTCAAGTTCCTCGACGCGCAATTCGTCCTTTTCGATGACCACGAATGCTTGCCCGATGTGGTCGAAACTGCGGGCGATCAGGCTGCCGGTCTCGCCGCAGCCGCAAATCAGATAGAAATCCTGGCGGATGTTGCGGACCCGGCGGGCGAAGCGGTTGGTTGTCAGCGTATTCTGGAAACCCTTGTCTTGCAGCAATGCGATAAGCGTCACTACCGAATAGGACCAGCCGATCACCGTCAGGTAGATGCAGAAGGTGACCCACAGCCGCTGGGCATCGGAAAAGGCGACCGGGATTTCGCCAAAACCGATGGTGGTTGCCGTATAGCTGATGAAGTAAAAGGCGTGGAAAAAGCTCATCGGCGCCGTGGTTTTTCCCTCGGCATCGACACCGGGTACGAGCGTCAGCCCGAACACCGAGACGGCATAGATCACGATGAGAACGATGATCGGCGCCCGCATGCGGCGCAGAACGAGGAAGAAGGCGCTATTCACGCTGTGCTCCGATGCACTAGCGGCGCAGCATCACGGTTTCGATGATCAGGATGATGACCGAGACGATATTGGCGAACAGCGCCCCGCCGGACAGTGACACCACGCTGGATGTCACATGGGCGGTCATGCCGACGCCGGTGATATGCACGGCGATGCCCCAGGTGATGGCAGCAGCGATCAGTTGCAGGTCGGCGACCAGGCTGGTCGACAGGTGGATGGCGCCGATCTGGGTACGGTCGCCGAATTTGAGGGCGGTAGCGATCAGGCTGACGACCAGTGCGGCGGCCAGTTCATAGACGCTGTGCAATTCCGGGTTGGCGATATCGCCGATGAAAAAACCGAAATTGAGTGTTGCAGCCAGCAGGATGAAAAAACCGAAAATGACTTTTTCGAGATTCATGAAACCCCTTTATCCAAAATGAACAGGGCGCCCCGATATGGCCGGGGCGCCCTGTCAGCTTACTCCTGTTCGATTGCCGAGAACTCGCGAATCAGCGATTCTCGACCGGCGCGCTCGGTGGGGGCGCGTTGCGGGCACCCAACACCTGGTTGTCGAGGCGGCGGGTTTCCTCATCGCTGACGACCTCCAGCGCATTGACCACCTTGACGACACCGGCCGTGGTACGGGCGACAGCGATGGCGACCTTGGCTTCGCGTTCGTTGACGATGCCCATCAGGTAAACGATTCCGCGCTCGGTCAGCACCTTGATGTGGTTGGCCGACAACTGGTTGGTGTCCACCAGGCGAGCCTTGACCTTGGAGGTGATGAAGCTGTCGTTGCTGCGGCTGGAGAGCGGCGTGGCCGGGCCGATGCCCAGCTCGTTGAAGACATCCTTGACCCCTTCGATCTTGCGCACTTCCGCTTCGATGCTGGCCTTGGCATCCTCGTTCGGTACTTCGCCCGTGATCAGGATGCGGCGGTTGAAGGCGGTGAAGTTGGCATGCGCCTGCTTGGCGTATTGGGCCGGAACATGGTTGTTGGCCTTCCATTCCATCGTTTCGTCGTCGGTCTGCGTGCCGGTCGAGCGGCGATCATGGGCTGACATGACGCTGGCAGCGGCTGCCGTGCTCAGTAGCGCTGCTTCGACGCAGCCTTGCAGCGCGGGCAGGGCGACGACCAAGGCCAATACGGCCAGGTTGAGTTTGGCTTTTTGCATCATTCGACTCCCAGAAGTAGTGCATCGATGCCGTCGCACAAGCAGTGGACGATCAGCAGGTGGGTTTCCTGGATGCGCGCCGTGCGGTCGGCTGGCACGCAGAGGTGGAT
>CAMKYP010000557.1 GCA_946477505.1 uncultured Dechloromonas sp.
CGGGAAGAGCTGCCGACACATCCTGACTCCAAGTCGGCGGCGAGGATTCGCAGGCTTCCGCATACTCGACGCCAAGTTTCTCGAAGGCAGTGCGATCGCCGCCGATTTGCAACAGATCGAACAGCAGCATCCAGAAACGCTTGCCTTCCAGGCCGCGATAGGAGCGCACAAAGGTTTCGAGCAAGGAGCGGGCCGCCGCGTCCTGACCGTTGGCGTAGAGGACAACAACCTGCTCGACACAGGACTGCAGGGGGTCAACGTCATGATCGACGTCGATGCCCATGACGCTGGAGTTAGTAAAGGCGCTGTCGAAATCATCAATACTGAACCCGTCATCGATCTCCGGCAGCGGAGCGGCAGCAGGCGAGGGGGCTGATTGACTTTGCGGAACTGGTGCCGGCTTGGGTGCGGCGGGCTTGGTGATCGAGAATTCCAGATCGGGCAAAGGGGCTGCCGGCGCCTTGACTGGCATCTCCGCAGCCACGTCAGCCGGCTTCGCTTCAGGCCGCACCTCAGCCGGACGCGGCCGTGCAGCGGGCCGTTCGGGCATCTTGTTGTGCTGTTTCTTGAAAAACGAAAAAACCATGACCACTCCGCGTGCAGAAGGGGAGTTTTAGCATGCCCTCCAAGTTCACGCAACGATCAATCCCAGCGCCACCAGCATCATGGCCAGGATGGGCCCGAACGGCTGGTCAAGCCACAGCGCGGCGCAAAACGCGGCAACATAGGCTACAAGGCCGAATAGCAGGGAGTGCCGCAATCCGGAACGCCAGCTTTTGGCTCGGCGGAAAGCCAGCCAGGGCGGAATGAAGACCAGCGCGAAAGCCCCCATGACACCCAGGCTCATGGTCGCCAGCGCCAACGCCAGCGCCGCCAACAGATCGAAGCCGATCTGCGTCGGCCAGGCGCGCAAGCCGCGAATCCGGAAAAAATCGGGGTAGGTATGGGCGAGCAGCAGATGCCGGGACAACATCCACAAAACCCCCAACGCAACCGGCACGCCGAGCGCAACCAGCCACAGCTGCCCGCTGCCGCTGAAATACAGCTGCCCGTCGAAGAGCGCATGTCCGAGACGCTCGGCCTGCGGTTGGTTGGCGGCCAGTAGGACGGCCACGGACCAGCCGGCGAGCAGCAGCAAGGCATACGCCGCCCCCCCGGACAGACGAGCAGCAAACAGCCGCTTCCCGGCGCCGGCAAGCGCCGCAGCGGCGATCCCTCCGGCAGCCGGCGGCAAGCCGGCCACCAGTGCGAGTAGCGCGCCGGCCGCGGAAACATTCGAATAGGCCAGTGCCGCCAGCCACTCGTCGCGCAAACGCAGGTAGCATCCGAGCAGCGGCAGCAGGAACGCCAGCCCCAAGCCGGTCAAAAAAGGGATCAGGAAGAGATCACTCGACATCGCAGGCCTCCAGCATCACCACCCGGTCGCAGGCTGCGGCGACAAACGCCGCATCGTGGCTGACCACGACGATGCCGCAACCTTCGCGGGCCCGTTCGTGCAGGTGCGCCGTCAGATGGCGGACCCCGGCGGCATCGAGGTTGTTGGTCGGCTCGTCGAGCAGCACCAGATCGGCCGGCGCGTGGAGAACCGCCCACAGCGCGAGATAATGCCGCTGACCGCCGGACAGGCGGTCGAGACGATGGTCCACCCGATCGAGCAGCCAGGGTGGCAGACCTTCCGGGGATGCTCCGGTCAGCCCCAGCAAATCGCGACCGGACAGAGGCAGTCCATCGACCGGCGGCACATCCTGTGTCTGCACGGCAAGCCGGAGACCCGGCTGCAATTCGAGACGCCCCGAAAAGACCGAAGCCCGGCCGGCGAAGGCGGCCAGCAAGGTACTCTTGCCAACCCCGTTCGGGCCGGTCACGCCAACGATTTCGCCGGGCCGCAGCGAAAAATCGATCGGTGATGTGGCCGGCCTGCTCCACCCGGCGACCAGTGCCTCGGCGCGCAGCATCTCAGCGCAGGCCCTTGAGCAGGCGCTGGACCGTATCGTCGAACAGACCGAACAGATCCCGTGCCTCCGGCGTACCGCCGACCGTATAGGGCAACAGCACAGCGGGGATACCGGTTTTTCCGGCAATCCACTGGCTCGGCGCATCCTGTTGGTAGGCGGTGCGCAACACCATTTTGGCCGGTGCCGTCTGCTGCCGTGCCAGCAGCGCACCCAGATGGCCGCTGGTCGGCTCGATGCCCGGCTTCGGTTCGAGCGTGCCGACCTCTTTCAGGCCCAGCCAGTGCGACAGATAGACGAACGAGGCGTGATGGACCAGCACTGCCACGCCTTTCAGCGGCGCCGCCTCCTTTTCCCAGCGCCCCAGGGCGGCTTGCCACTTGCCGGAGAAAGCGGCGAACCCGGCTTGATAGGCGGCGGCGTTGGCGGCATCGAGTTCGGCCATGCGCGCCGCCAGCTTTTCGCCGACCTTGAGCACGTTGCGCGGGTCGAGGTGGGTATGCGGATTGCCGGCGGCATGCACATCACCATGCGCGCGGTCGATCACGGCCGGAA
>CAMKYP010000558.1 GCA_946477505.1 uncultured Dechloromonas sp.
GCCGACGCCAGCCGTTGCCCCGGCTCCCGCACCGGAACCGGCAGCGCGCACCGTCACCCTCGACAAGCCGCTGCGCTCCGGCCAGCGCTTCTACGCCAAGGGCAGCGACCTGATCGTCACCGCCATGGTCAGCGCCGGGGCCGAGGTGATCGCCGACGGCAACATCCACGTCTATGCGCCGTTGCGCGGCCGCGCCCTGGCCGGGGCCAGCGGCGACAAGACGGCGCGCATCTTCACCACCAGCCTGGAGGCCGAACTGGTCTCCGTGGCCGGCCTGTACCGCACCTTCGAGGCCGGCGTTCCGGCCGAACTGGCCCGCCAGCCGGCAACCGTTTCCCTGGTCGGCGACGATGCCGACCTGCGACTGAACGTGGCGCCCCTGGCGCTCAGGTAAAATTATCCCAATCCAATAACCCACCAGCGAGAACCCAACGTGACCCGTATCATCGTCGTGACTTCCGGCAAGGGCGGGGTCGGCAAGACCACCACCAGCGCCAGCTTTTCCACCGGCCTCGCGCAGCGCGGCTTCAAGACGGCCGTCATCGACTTCGACGTCGGCCTGCGCAACCTCGACCTGATCATGGGTTGCGAGCGCCGCGTGGTCTATGACCTGATCAACGTCATCAACGGTGAAGCGACGCTGACCCAGGCGCTGATCAAGGACAAGCATTGCGACAACCTGTTCGTGCTGCCCGCCTCGCAAACGCGCGACAAGGACGCGCTGTCCGAGGAAGGCGTCGAGAAGGTCATCAAGGAACTGACCCACCAGGGCTTCGATTACATCGTCTGCGACTCGCCGGCCGGCATCGAATCCGGCGCCGTGATGGCGTTGACCTTCGCCGACGAGGCGCTGGTCGTGACCAACCCGGAAGTCTCGTCGGTGCGCGACTCCGACCGTATCCTCGGCATCCTGCAGGCCAAGTCGCGGCGCGCCATCGAAGGCCGCGAGCCGGTCAAGGAGCACCTGCTCATCACCCGTTACAACCCGACCCGCGTCGAGGCCGGCGAAATGCTGTCGTACAAGGACATCCAGGAAATCCTGCGCGTGCCCATCATCGGCGTCATCCCGGAATCCGAGGAAGTGCTGCAGGCTTCGAACCAGGGCTCGCCGGTCATCCACCAGAAGGATACCGACGCCGCTGCCGCCTACCACGACGTGATCGCCCGCTTCCTCGGCGAGGAGCAGCCGCTGCGCTTCGTCGATTACGTCAAGCCGGGCCTGCTGAAGCGCCTGTTCGGAGGCAAGTGAGATGTCCTGGCTCCAGAAACTGTTCGGCAACCAACCCAAAACGGCCCAGGTCGCCAAGGAGCGCCTGCAGCTGATCATTGCCCATGAACGCGACGGCGGCGGCAGCACACCGAATTTCCTGCCCGACCTGCAGCGCGAGCTGATTGCCGTGATCTCCAAGTACGTCAAGGTCAATCCGGACGACATCCGCGTCTCGCTGGAGAAGCAGGATCGCTATGAAGTGCTCGAAGTGAAGATCGAGCTGCCGGAAAAGGCGTGATCTAAAAGCGCCGGCGTCTTTACCCGCCGGCCCAAACCGGCATAGCATCGGGGCATTACCGTCAAGGAATGCCCCGATGTCCATTGCGCTCAAGCCCAGCGAAATCGTCGCCCGTCTGAACGAGCACGTGATCGGCCAAGAAACCGCCAAGAAAACGCTCGCCGTCGCCGTCTATGGCCATTTCCGGCGCATGGCCGGCCGCACGCCCGACAGCGTCGAACTGACCAAGAGCAATATCCTGCTCATCGGCCCGACCGGTACCGGCAAGACGCTGCTCTGCGAAACCCTGGCCCGCATCCTCGACCTGCCCTTCGTCACTGCCGACGCCACGTCGCTGGCCCAGACGCAGTTCGTCGGCGACGAGATCGAGGCCATCCTGCACCGTCTGCTCGACCGGGCCGGCGGCGACATCGGCAAGGCCCAGCGCGGCATCGTCTTCGTCGACGAGGTGGACAAGCTGAAGGCGGTGGACGGCCAGGCACGCGCCACCTCGGGCGAAAGCGTGCAGCACGCCCTGCTCAAGATCATGGAAGGCGCCCCGGTCAAGCTCAAGGACGGCCGGCACATCGACACCACGCACATCCTGTTCATCTGCGGCGGCGCCTTCGTCGGGCTCGACCACATCCTGACCAAGACGCACACCTTCGGCTTCATTGCCACGCAGAGCGGCGACGACCAGAAGATTCTCGAACGCCTGAACGCCCGCATCAAGCCGACCGACCTGCTCGAGTTCGGCCTGATCCCGGAATTCGCCGGCCGCCTGCCCATCGTCACCCGCCTGCACGACCTGACCAAGGACATGCTGGTGCGCATCCTGACCGAGCCGAAGAACGCCATCTACCGGCAGTTCCAGGCCATGCTGGCGAGCGACGGCGTGACGCTGGAAGTGGCACCGGCGGTTTTCGCGCAGATCGCCGAGCTGGCCATCGAGTACAAGGCCGGGGCGCGCAGCCTGCGCGGCATCTTCGAGGAGATGATGGTCGACGTGATGTACGC